>NZ_CALJAH010000098.1 GCF_938028185.1 uncultured Cardiobacterium sp.
CTTTCGGGCCATTGGTAATAACCAAATTGCTACCCTCGCGGGTGAGTTTGGCGCCAGTATCCGTAACCCATTCGTTTTCTGCGACTGCGCGTACACTGTCATGGGTGATTTTTCTGCCCTGATAGGTGATAAATCCCTTGCCGTCACTATCATGGATGGTGGTCACGCCCGGCGGCATCAGGCGGCTAAACATAATGTGGTAGCCGTCATATCCAGCGGCATCTTTGATGCTGTCCGTACCCGCGCTAATGTGATAATGATCGTCACCCTCCTCGTCGGTCATGGTATCGTCGCCACTGTTGCCGAAGAAGATGTCGTTGCCGCTGCCGCCGTCCATCAGGGTTTTGTCCTTGCCGGCGTGCAACGCGTCATTACCGGCGCCACCATGCAGTTCATCGCCGCCGGTACCACCATTAAGCTGATCATCACCCTCATCGCCGGAGAGCTCATCCTTGTCGTTGTCATCATCGCTGGCATCAAGCACATCATTGCCTGCACCCCCGTGCAGCTTGTCTTTGCCCTTGCCAGCATAAAGTTTGTCATTGCCGCTGGCGAATCCTTCTGGCATAGGAGCGGCATCATCGCCAAACATGGTGTCATCACCATCGTCGCCATGCACTTCGTCGTCCCCGGCCTGACCAGCCATCCAGTCATTGCCCGCGCCACCATGCAGCGTGTCGTTGCCCGTGCCTTGTACCCGGTCAGTTGCCATCATGCGGGCGCCTTTTCCCGGTTTGATAGAGAAATCCTTGTCATCGTGGCTCCATGTCCACTCAAAAGCAATGTGGCTGGGCACTGTAATAGCCGCGTCATAGAAATTCCTGGTCGTACCATCCGCGAACCAGCGCTTTTCAAACGTTTGTTGGCTATAGGAGAGATTGTTGAACATACTGGAAGGCACATAGTTGGCATCACCCAAAACCAAATCATCACCCGCACCCGCGCGGATGGCGTCGTCGCCTGCACCACCTGCCAATACGTCTTTTTTGGCACTGCCGATAATGGTGTCGCTACCATGCTGACCACTAATCCAGTCGCCGCGTTTTTCAGATTCCGTCAATGCGCTTTCATTTGGTAACGGATTTTCATAACTGTTGCTGCCATCATCAGCGTAGAGAGTGTCATTACCGTCCCCTCCGGTGATAATATCTGAATTACCACCGCCGAAGGCGGTGTCATCATCATTTTGCACCACGCCCCTGTTTCCTGTGCCAGCATAAATAATCTCGCGTCCGTTACCGCCGACAATATAGTCATTGCCGCCAGCTCCCATGACATGATGCAATTCTCCATTTCCGGTGTAAATAACATCATCAAAGGAGGTAGCAGTAAATTGGGATGAATGTGAGTCACTGCCATGAATGCGAACACGTTCCGGCGACAAGGCAGCATTGTAATAATAGTATACGGGCTTTCCGGCATCGTAAGGATTGAAAGCGGAGGGATCCAACCCGGCATTGGGGTCAGGATTATATTTCAGGGTAATGCCAAGATCACCATTGCTCCATTTGCCATCACCAGTGCGTGGCTTGAGTTTTGCCAAAGCCTTGTAATTTCCGGTACTGTCCTTGACAGAAAATTGCCAGTAATTCTGCATATTTTCCATGCGGTATTTTTTGTCATCCGAATAATAAACGTCTCCTGCCTTGGACGATTCGGGAGCGGCAATGCCGGAGAAGGTCTGTTCACCAATATTTTCTTCGTCAATCTCAAGACTGCCATCGCCATCAGAATCAAAGATGGTATCGATGCCGTCATCTTTTGTGCTGAATTGATAAATATCGTGTCCCTTGCCACCTTCGAGATGGTCACTGCCGCCTTTTCCCGCAAGACGGTCATGACCATTCAAGCCATAAATGCGGTCATCACGTCCGCCACCTTCCAGATTTACCTTGTCATACTCCTTGTTATCACTAAGATTGGAGCCAAAGACAACACGGTGATCATCGACCGAGATACCCTTGCCATCAACAGAAAACGTCAGGGGACGGTCAAGATTGCCATCATAAGGGTGCCTGCTGTGATCCATATAATCCCAGTCGCCCTGCACCAAATCATCAACCAAATCGCGTGCCAGTTTGAGACCATTTTTCAGATAACGCATTTGCAGCAGTACCATGTACGCGCGGTCGCGAATATAGTCTTCCGTCATACCATTCGGATTGTCGGGTGTCCAAAGATCCAGTGTGCCGTCTGTATTAAATGGCGTGTAATCCGCACCTTCGGCAACGAAGGGATTGAGTTCACGCAAGGCATAGCGGTAGGCAATATCCGTTTTTGCCTTGGCAATCAATTCTTCCAGCGGCATCTCCGGCTTGAGCGATACCGCCTTGTTTTTCAGCATTTCCGGGATTTCGTTAGGCTTGAAATCCTGACCAAATGCCAGCGTCCCCAAACGGTCAAACAAATCCATGCGGCCGTTATGGTCCATATCCTTGGTCAGCCGGTAGAGCTCCTTCGCGGCATCTTCACCATAAATCCCGGCAACAATGCCTACCGCCACCCCGGCAACGGCTGCGACGGGCGCAGACAGGCCAAGCAATGCCGTGCCTGCCAACGTAGTCAGGAAAGTAGATGCCGTACCAGCTACTTCCGAACCGGCTTCACCAACCGCCCATTCTGCCATGATGTCCTTGGCGCGTTCGCGATCGCCCGCAGCGTCTGCGGCTTTGGCTTCGCGTACAACAAAAGCAAGCTCTAAGCCTAATCCCAGTAACCCCAACTTCCCTATATGTTTTGCCTTATCGAATTTTCCAACCTTACCTGAAGTAAATTCCGTACCCATACCCAAATATTTTTGGACGAGCTTAAGTTCTTCATTACCCAAGTTATCTATAGCTTCTACAGCTGCTTTAGGATATTTGTTGATAAAAGCAACCATATCCATACCAGCATATTCAAGATATTTGCTTAATGCTCTGGTGTCATTTGGAAATTTGGATAACCCAGAAGCTGTCATTTGTATAACAGACGCAGCTTTTATTTTATTAAATATTTTTTCATATTTACTAGCATCTATATTATTCCAATCGACATGATCGCCCAAAATTTTCAATAATTCATTTTTATCCAGCCCGTTAATATATGCAACGTTTTGATTTTGCAATAAAGCCTTAAGTTCTGTTGCACCAAATACTTGTTTAGGATTTGCGTTAGGAATAATCGCAATAACATTACCTTTTGCGCCAGCCGCAAAGTTATTGGAGATAATATCAAAAGCACCTGGACTGCGAACATTATCTTTCCATCCCCCAAAAAGGAAATCATTTGCGGGTGTCCCTCTATCAAAGCCTGTATCTCCAAAAATAGATATTAAAGCATTTTTAAGAGCCCCATTGCGAGGCTGCATTTTCCCTCCATCGAAGTCTAAAAAATCGAATGCGGGGGTATTATCAAGGACCCTAAATCCATTTTTAGCTTTTATATTTTTAATGAGCTCTTCGTTTTGGATTACATTTCCAGACGTGTCTGTTCCTATAATGCCGCTATAGAGCACAGTTATCCCGTTAGAATTGCCTACATCTAAGCGATGAATTATCTCTTTTAAAGCTAATATCTTTTCTTCTTTTGTTTTTATTGAATCAGGATGAAAAATCCCTCCTTTTTCTAACTCTTTTTCTATGATTTTTGTGGCCATCTCAGAAGTTAGTGTATTACTCATCTTTTGCCTCCAATTTAGAAATTGATAATCACTTTACGGTTGGGATAATGCGAATTATCTATGATGTTCACCACATTATTCAATAAGTCCCTTAATATTTGTAAT
>NZ_CALJAH010000099.1 GCF_938028185.1 uncultured Cardiobacterium sp.
TATCATCTGGAAACACCTGAAGCGGTCAAGGAATCTCCCGGATTCATGACCCGTTTTTGGGAGGGCTTTGCAGAAGGCTGGAACGCACCGCCGCCAGAATGGCAGCAACGGCGCAAACGGAAACACCTATGAATCACAAGGGAGCTACGGCTCCCTTTTTTGTGCCTGCGAGAAGCAGGAGCGGAAACAAAGAACGCAAAAATGCGGGAAAACACGTTCCCGGCTTGACAGCAGAGCGATATCACCGTCATGCTGAAGCTACCGAAAATCGGCTTTTCCCAAACGTAATCCAGGAGGAATTATGGAAATGATCGTTTGTCCGCACTGCAGCTCCCTGCAACGCCAGACGGCAGACCTGGGCGCGCAACTACAGTGCGAATCCTGCTACAAACCCTTTATTGTCGCCCCGGAGGAGGCGGTAGAAGCCCCACCCCCGGCGGCATCCAAGGCAGCGCCAACGGATCCCGGAGCAGTTGTGCACCGTGTGGCATCCACCCTTGGCGTTCAGGGTGCAGATAGTGTCTTCGACAGTCGTTACAAGAGCGGTCTGCTGGTCGCCAATATCGTGCTGGTTGTGGGCTGGCTGCTCGCGATCGTGGGTATTTTGACTATTCTGACGAGCTTTACCGCGCGCAGTTACGAATTCGCCGCCATCCTAACTACAGGCATTGCTGCATTGGTAGGCGGCATGGTAGCCGTGCTGCTGGCACACGCCTGCCGCGCCGTAATGCACAGCGCCGATTACAACCGGATGCTGCTGGAAAAACTCTCCGACAAGAAATGAGACTGTTGAAAGCCATACATTGGCTACTACAGAGCATTAAGGGCTGGAAACAGTCCTTTTTCTTTTCTATACCGAGCAAACACAAGCGCTGATATTGTCCTATTTGTATCCGTTCGATTACAATGTGCGGCATGTACACCGTCAAATTCCTGCCGCCATTCACGGACTGGTTAAATCGTCTGCCAGATCGTACTGCTCGCCTGCGTCTCTCTAAACGCCTGGATAAAGCAGCGCGTGGAATTTTGGGTGACGTCAAATCCGTCGGCGGTGGTATTTATGAAATGCGCGAACACTTTGGCGCGGGCTATCGTATGTACTATATCCGCCGTGGCGCGGTTGTCATTGTCATGCTTGGCGGTGGCGACAAATCCAGCCAAAGCCGCGACATCGAACAGGCATTACAACTGGCACAAACCTTGGAGGACTAAATCATGACCCGTATTGCTGACCTGCCAACTTTCGACATGGCTGAACAACTCCGGGATGCAGAAGACATCGCTGTCTATCTGCAATTGGCACTTGATGACGAAGACCCGTCCGAGCTGGCGCACGCCTTGGGCATCATTGCCCGCGCGCGTGGGATGACAGAGATCGCGCAAAAAAGCGGGATGACCCGCGAAGCACTCTATAAGGCACTCCGTCCAGGTAGTAGCCCCCGCTTTGAGACTATTAGCAAAGTCATGAAAGCCCTGGATATCAAGCTGACCGCGACACCGCAATCTTGACCCGTCGGTTGTCGGCCGAAATACACAATCACCGGGATTTGACAAGCCCATGGCGACGGCGTATAACAACCGCATGAAGCAACAAAACAGAATTAACCACCTACCAATCTGAAAAACCAAGGAAAACACCATGTTTTGGGGAAAGACAGCACAACAGCTCACCGACATCGAACGGGCTCTACTCGCTCAGGAAGTCCAGCACCTGAAAATACAGGAGGGTGATATTACAACCAAACAGGAGAGCGGATGGACGCTGTTTGCTGAGGGGTTCAGGGAAGGGTGGAATAGAAAAGTCCCTAGCAATACACATGATAAGAATTATTCTGTAAATAAAATACAAATTGATTGCGGTTATGAATATGATTGTATGTTTCCATCATTTTGCATCCCAGAAGCTAATGACTATACACATCCACAATATGAAGAATATT
>NZ_CALJAH010000100.1 GCF_938028185.1 uncultured Cardiobacterium sp.
TGTCCAGTCGGGCGGCTTTGACGCCTTCGATGCGCGCCTTGATTTCGGGGTATTTGAGAAAGCGGGCGCGTTCGGCGGCGCTGCTTTGGGCAAACCACAGGCACCAGCGCTGTTTGCCGTTGATGAGTTCTTCCGCGCCGATAAAGGGTTTGACGAAGGGGGCAAGGTCGGGATGGGCGGCGAGCAGGCTTTGGCGTTCGGCGGCGTTCAAGAGCAGGTGGCCGCCGTCGGTGGGCTGGCTGCCTTTGGTCATTTTCGCCATGCCTGCGGGCGGGTTGCTGCGCGAGGAAACGATGACGCTGGCGCCGGCGGCAAGGTATTGGTTGATGTTGGCGACTTCATACTTTTCAGGCTGCCCTTTGATGTCGGGATAGTCGAACAGGTATTTCGCGCCCGTGTGCCGTGCAGGCTGCCTGAATCCGACGATGACGCAATGCACGGCGGCTTTGCCTTTGGCGGCGGATGTCCATTGGAAGGTGCGGTGCGCGAAGCGGATGGCAAAGCCTTGCGCAAACAGCCATGCCCACAAAATGCCCGCCTGCTCGCCCTGGCAGATGGAGTTGGTGGAGACAAAGGCGGTCTGAATGTGCGGCTGCGTGGCCATACGTTCGGCGGCTTTTACATACCACGCGGCCACGTAGTCCATTTTGCCGAATTTGCCGTTTTGCGGGAACACGGCTTCCGCGTCGGCCTGCTGCGCGGCGCTGCGCCATTGGTGGCCGATAAAGGGCGGGTTGCCGAAGATGTAATCGGCCTGCGGCCATTCAATGCGCAAGGCGTTGGCGTTGATGATTTCGGCGCTGTCGGTGAGCGGGATGGTAGGGCGGGTTGTGCCGAAGCGTGCGGCGGTGGCGAGGTTGCATTGGTGGTCGGTGAGCCACATGGCGACTTTGGCGATTTGTGCGGGGTATTCGTCGAGTTCGATGCCGTAGAACTGGCCGATGTGGCAGCGCTGCATGGTGGCGATGTCGAGCAGTTGGTTTTCGGCAAAGAGTTCGCCGATGATTTCGTCTTCGAGGCGGCGCAGTTCGCGGTAGGCGACGACGAGGAAGTTACCGCAGCCGCAGGCAGGGTCGAGGAAGCGCAGACTGGCGATTTTTTGGTGGAAGTCATCAATGGCTTTTTTGCGGTTGCCTTTGCTGCGCGTTTTGCAGGCGGCTGCAAATTCGGCGCGCAGATCGTCCATGAAGAGGCTGTTGATGACTTTGAGGATGTTGGCTTCTTCGGTGTAGTGCGCACCGGAAGCGCGGCGTTCGCTGTTGTCCATCACGCTCTGGAAGAGGCTGCCGAAGATTTCCGGGCTGATTTTTGCCCAGTCGCGCCGCGAGCAGGCGAGCAGGTTGTCGCGCAGGGCGGCGTCAAAGTAGAGTTCTTCCGGGGCATCGGCAAAGAGGCGGCCATTGACGTAGGGAAAGGCTTTGAGTTCGGCGTTCATGCCCTGCGGTCGCCGCGTTTCCGGGGTGTTGAGCACGCGGTATATTTGGTTGAGTACGCTGCCAGTGTCGGAGCCGTCGGCGCGGGTGTGTTTTTCCAGGTAGTCTTCAAACTGGTTTTTGGTGAATATCAGGGTGTCGTCGGCAAAGAAACAGAACAACAGGCGGATGAGGAATTGTTTGAGGCGGTGTTCGTCGTAGGCATTGTCGGCACGGAAGGCGCGGTAGAGTTTGCCCACGGCATTGGCGGCATCGATGTTGGCCTGTTCTTCGGCGGCTTTGAGGTCGCGGCTGATGCCGTCCATGAAGTCAAAGTTGCGGTTTTTGATTTGCTCCGGCAGGTCTTCCAGCGGGAAATCGAGGCGGCTGCCCGCTTGTAGATCGTAGAGGCGCATACGGGCAAAGTCGCAAATGATGAGGTAACGCGGTACGTCGTCCGAGTTTTGGCGGCGGATTTCGTCCACGTATCCCGCCGCCTGCTCGTAGGCTTTGTCGAGGTCTTTGTGGGCTGATTTGTGTTCGCAGAGGAGACGGCCCGCCCAGAAGACGTCGGCAAATTTGGTAGTTTTTTGCTGATGGTGACGGATGGCATATTCAAGGCTGGCGGTTTTGTAGCGGTCAAGGTTGAAGATGCGGAAAAATTCGTCCCAAAAGGTTTTGGCTTCGGCTTCTTCGCGGGTTTCGTGTTGCCAGCGGGCGGCAAATTGTTGGGCAAGGCGGTATTTGTGTTCGTAGGTGTAGGCGGTCACGGCTTTCCCGGGTGGTTGCAGGCAGTGCGCATTTTACGGTTGGCACCGGGAGCTGCCAATTGTCCGCATGGCGGCGCGTTTTGCGGTGTGGCTTTGCCGCAATACCAGCGCGAGCAGGGTTTGTGCCACG
>NZ_CALJAH010000101.1 GCF_938028185.1 uncultured Cardiobacterium sp.
TGACGACCCGCGCCTCGCCCGCTGGCTCGAACAAACCCTGCCCGACGCCGCCGTCCGCGCCCCCGTCGCCGCCCGCCTTGCCGCCTGGGCACGCGACACCAACTGGCACCGCCTGCCGCAGACTACCCACAAACGCCTCGCCCACATCCTCCCCGCCATCCTCCAGCACAGCCAGCAGGACGGCCGCTGGCACGGCCTCGGCGGAATGCTTGACCTCATCAGCGCCATCAGCGGCCGCAGCAGCTACATCACCATGCTCGCCGAACAACCCGCGCTCATCGCCCACCTGCACAACATTGCCAACAGCGCCGTCTGGCTCATCCAGTACATCGCCGCGCACCCGCTCGTGCTGGACGACATCACCAACAACCGCCGCCTGCCGCAGGGCAAAGACGCCCTCGCGCAAGACCTCGCCGCGCGCCTGCAAAACATCGACGACGAAGAAACCTGGCAACACGCGCTGCGCGACTACAAACACGTCCAGACCTTCAAAACCGCCTGGGCGGACACCCACGGCCACCTGCCGCTGATGCAAGTGAGCGACCAACTGAGCCACATCGCCGAAACCACCCTGCAAGCCGCGCTCAACCACGCCGAAGCCACCCTGCGCGGCAAACACGGCACCCCGCGCAAAGCCGACGGCAGCCCGGCAGAAATCACCATCATCGGCTACGGCAAACTGGGCGGACTCGAACTCGGCTACGGCTCCGACCTCGACCTCGTATACCTCTACGACGACGGCGACAGCCAGGGCATGACCGACGGCGCGAAACCCATCGATAACCAGCAGTACTACAGCCGCCTCGCGCAGCGCACCACCAACCTCCTCGGCGCGCCAAGCAGCAACGGCATCACCTACGACATCGACACCCGCCTCCGCCCCGGCGGCGCAAGCGGCCTGCCCGCGCACAGTATCCAGGGCTTTGCCCGCTACCAGCGCGAAAACGCCTGGACGTGGGAACACCAGGCACTGACCCGCAGCCGCCCGGTGGCAGGCAGCGCCGCGCTCGCTGCACGCTACAACGAACTGCGCCAACAAATCCTCACCCTGCCCGCCCCGCCCGACCTGCGCGCACAAATCCTTGCCATGCGCGAAAAAATGCACGCCAACCACCCCGACCCGGCCGACGGCAGCTTCCACCTCAAACAAGGCGCGGGCGGCCTCATCGACATCGAATTCATCGTGCAATACCTGCTCTTGGCGCACGGCGCGGAAGAGCCGGTACTGTGCCGCATGAGCGACAATATCCGCCAACTGGCGGCGCTGGAAGCGACCGGCATCCTCACCTCGTCGCAGGCGATGACCCTGCGCGATGCCTACCGCAAACTGCGCTTCGAGACGCACCACCGCCAACTGAACGACACCGACAACCACGTCCCGGCACGCGAATGGCAACCACTGCGCGAGCAAGTGATTGCCATCTGGCAGGACGTCTTTACCGAAAACCCGACGTCATAGGAAGCGCCTTGGCACAGCCGTAACCGTCCGCAGAATTTGAAAACGAGGCGGTTACGCGCACGCGCCAAGCGCACAAGACAAACACACCAAGAGAGCCCTTTTCATCAGCAAATACCGCCACAAAAACACCACAAACAACCTAAAAACCCCAAAACTATTCTTAAAACCACAAAAATCCCCCAAACCCTATTGACGCTCCCGCGTCTATCGCGTAGCTTGGCCCGGGCCACGATTTGCTGGCTCAACCGTTGAGGCTCAAACCATGAAAAAAACCGTACTCGCCCTGACCTGTGCCGTTCTTTGCACCGCGCCCGCCCTCGCCGAAGAAGCGAAAAAGCCCTACCGCAGCACGGACGACATCATCGCCAGCGCTCCGGCGGACGCCTGGCGCAGCGTTGACCCTGCCAACCTGCTCTACATGCAGCTGGACAAAGGCACCGTCATCTACGAACTCGCCCCCGACTTCGCACCGGAACACGTCGCGCAAATCCGCATGCTGGCGCAGAAACACTTCTGGGACGGCCTCAGCATCTACCGCGTGCAAGACAACTACGTCACCCAGTTCGGCGACCCCAACGTCGATACCGACAAACAAAAACCGTTGCCCGCCGAGGCCAAAAAACTCCCGGCAGAATTTGAGCGCCCGCTGCAAGGGCTGAACTTCACCGCCCTGCCCGATCCGGACGGCTGGTCGGAAAAAGTCGGCTTTGCCGACGGCTTCCCGGTCGCCAGCGAAAAAGACAGCGCCTGGATAGCCCACTGCTACGGCATCCTCGGCGCCGGTCGCGATAATCCGCCGGACAGCAGCAACGGTACCGAGCTGTACGTCGTCATCGGCCAATCGCCGCGCCACCTGGACCGCAACATCACCCTTGTCGGCCGCGTCCTGCAAGGCGTAGAGCTGCTCAGCTCACTGCCGCGCGGCGGCGGCAACGACGGCGGTTACATGGGCTTCTACCAAGACCCGAAAGAATACACACCGATTAAAAGCATCCGCTTGGGCAGCGAAGTGCCGGAAAACGAGCGCGTGCCGCTGCAAGTGATGAAGACCGACAGCCAGAGCTTTGCCGACGTCGTCGAATCGCGGCGTAACCGCGGCGGCGACTGGATTGTCCGCCCGGCAGGCCATACCGACGTCTGCAACATCACCGTGCCGGTACGCCGCGCGCCTTGAGCGCTGGGGTATCGCCCATAAAAAACGCCGCATGATGCGGCGTTTTGTTTTTTAGCCTGAATGCTTAGGGCGTGTTTGCATTTCAGCGGATAAGCCCCTCTCTCGCTACGCGAGCAATGCTTGTCCCGGT
>NZ_CALJAH010000102.1 GCF_938028185.1 uncultured Cardiobacterium sp.
CCGCCGCGCTCTCCACCCGGCTTTGGTAGTCGTAAAGTTTTGCCTTGCCGAGCGGCGCCGCGTTGCGGTCGAGCAGCGGCCATTCGTTCAGCGTTTGCGCGAAGGTCCATTCGCCGTCATCGGTTTCGGTCAGCCAGGCGAAGCCTTGTTGCGGCGCGTAAAGCAGGTATTCGCTCCAGCCGCTGCCTTCGCCGACCTCTATTTTGCGCACCACGCCGATGAGGGTGTAATGCGTGCCGTGGATGGTCGCTTCCGCGCCGAGCGGCAGGGTGTGGTCTTCGCTGATGGCGCGGCGCGCGCTTTTTTGCCGCAATGCCAAGCCTTTGCCGTCGCTGGCAAGGTCGCTGCCGCAGGACGGGCAGAGGATGGTGTCGGTCAGGCCGCTTAGCCACTGTACCGGGCTGCCGCAATGCGGGCAGTTGCCGCTCGCGCGGCTGCCTTTCAGTTTGCCTGCGGTTTCGAGTATTTGCGCGTCGCTGCGGGTGTTTTGCAGTTTGAGGTCGGCAAGCGCCACGCCTTCGCCGGCGAACACTTCCGGCGGCTCGTCGGCGTAATCGATGGTGAGGAATTCGCCGCCGTAGCGGAAGTCGGCGACGCGGTTTTGCCGGGTGCCGCTGAAGCGGTAGGGCAATTCGCCTTCGGCGGCGGCGCGGTCGAGGGTGATGTTACGCACGTCGGCGGCGAGAAAGGCCTTGTTGCGGAAGTTGTAGCGGCTGCTGCCCGCACGCAGGCTGGCAAAGGCGGGCGGCGGCTCCGGCGCGACCGGGCGGGTCAGCACGTACTGGTCGCCCGATTCGGAGAGCCAGCCGTCGCTGCCGTCGGCAAAGAGCAGGTACCATTCGTTCCAGACGCCCGCGTCGTAGCGCGCCTGCAAGCGGCCAACGAGGGTAAACGGCTGTTGGTGGTACACGCCGCTTGTGCCGATTTGCAGCGGGCTGAAGTCTTCGAGCAGCGCACTGTCTTCGCCGCTGTCGGTGAGGGTGTCGCCGTCGCGGATGAGCAGGCTGTGGCAGTAGCTGCACACCAGCGTTACCGCGCTGGCGCTCATGCTCCGCACCGGGGCGCCGCAACTGGGGCAGTCGGTGTGAAAGAGCGCGGCCATGTGGTCAGCCCATCAGTTGTTTCAGCACTTCCGCCTTCGCCTGGTCGTAATCAGCGGCGGTAATCAGCCCCTGGTCGAGCAAGGCTTTCAGTTGGGTGAGACGCGTCTGCGGGTCATTGCCTCCTGCGGTGGCAGGGGCGGCATTGTTGGCGCCGGGTGTCATCGCGCCCGCCATTGCCTGGCCAATCGCCGCACCGACGCCGACGCCCGCGCCAACGCCTGCCAGCCCGCCTTCGTTCTGTGCGGCAAGCGGGATGGCGGACGCCGCCTGATACTGGGTGTAGCGGTTCAAATCGCCGACGACGCCCATCGAGATGCGTTCGTCCAGCGCCTTCTGAATCGCCTCCGGCAGGGTGACGCTTTCGACGCTGAAGCGCTCCAGCGCAAGGCCGAGGCGGGCGAAATCGGGGGCGAGCAGCTCTGCCATTTTCTGCGACAGCAATACCTGGTTCGCTGCCATGTCGAGGAAGGCGATGCCGGATGAGCCGAAGACGCTGGCAAGCCGCGTCATCACCACGTTGCGCAGCGGCTCGTCGAGCTGCTCGCGGCCGTAGTCAGCGGCGACGCCCGTCACTTCGCTGAACAGCTTGGCGGGGTCGCTGATGCGGTAGTCGTACATCCCGAAAGCGCGCAGTTGCACCGCGCCAAACTCGCTGTCGCGCACCGTCACGGGTTGCGCCGTGCCCCAGCGGCGGCCGAGTTGCTGGCGCAAATTGAAGAAATAGACGTCGGATTTGAAGGGCGAGGCGAAGAATTTGTCCCAATTCTTGAGGTTGGTGAGCAGCGGCAGCGTCTGCGTGGTGAGCAGATGCGTGCCCGCGCCGAACATATCGGCCGTCTTGCCCTCATCAACGAACAGCGCCTGCTGCGACTCGCGCACGACCAGCGTCGCCCCGGACTGAATTTCCTGATCCTGGGCGGGGAAACGCCACATCAGCGTGTCCTCGCCCGGATTCGGCCACTCGATGACATCAATAAACTGCTTGCGCAAAAAACCGAACATAAAACCTCCTTAACTCAAACAGGCCGCATTGAGCAGGCCAATCGACACCGACACCGCGCCCAAAAACGCGCCGACGGCAACATTGTTGCGCGCGAGCTCGCCGCCCGCGTCTTTGACAAAACGGGTGGCGACGAAATAGACCAAAATCTGGATGACCGCCGCGATGACGCCCCAGAGGACAAAATCGGGCGGGCTGACGCTCAGGCGGATGCTGGCGGCAAGCGCCAGACAAAAACCAATGAGCGCGCCGCCAAAGGACAAGGCGCAGGCGACATTGCCCTCGCGGCGGATGAGACGCAACTCGGCAGGCGGGGTGCAGTGCAAATACACGGCGGCGAAGACGAACACCATCGCCACCGCCAGCGCCATGTATTGCAAATAAAGCCAGTACTCACCTGGAGAAATGTGCATGGAAAGCTCCTTTCAAACAATGAAGATGCGGGGATTATAACGGAGGACTGGCGGAAGGTTTTTACATACATCCAGGCGGGGAAGGTGTATGTAAACGGATAGCTATCGCCCCTTGCGCGCGACGATGATGACGCGCTGTGGCGGCGGCAGGCCTTCCACCGTCGCGCTGAAATCAGCATTCATGAAATCGGCCAGCGAAAAGCGGTCAATCCAGTCGGTGGCGCGCTGCTCTGCGACAGTGGTTGCGACCGGCGCACCAGTGTGTTCAACGGCAAAGCCGAGGCGCGCCAACCAGCGGTGCAACGCGGCGACACTCGGCAGGAACCAGACGTTGCGCATTCCCGCATAGCGGTCGGGCGGCATCAGCACCGTTTGCGCGTCGCCGTCCACCACCAGCGTTTCCAGCACGAGACGGCCACCGTCGCGCAGGGTATCGCGCAATTGCGCCAGGTGTTGCAGCGGCTCGCGGCGGTGGTACAGCACGCCCATCGACAGCGCGAGATCAAAGGCGGCAGGGGCGCAATCGTCCAGCGTCAGCGGCAGATAAGCGCAGCGCTGCACGCCAAGCAGCCGCTCCAGCGCAAGGAATTGCGCGAAGTAATGCCAGGAGGGGTCAAGACCGAGCGCCATTTTTGCCCCCGCACCAAGCGCGCGATAGCTGTAATAGCCGTTGCCGCAGCCGACGTCCAGCACGTGTTTGCCGGAAAAATCCACCCCGGCGGCAAGCAGCCGCGCGAACTTGAGGTCGCTGCGCCATTCGCTGTCAATGTGGACGCCGTAGAGGTCAAACGGCCCTTTGCGCCAGGGTTGCAATGCGCGCAATCCCGCTTCGAGATTGGGCAACGTGTCGCCGCTTGCGCTCACGGCAGCGCTTTGCAGATCAATCTGTTGGGTTTCAGACGACGGTAGCGCGGCGACGGTGGCGAGCCAGTCAGCAAAATGGCCGTGCGGGGTGGCGCGGGCAAGAGCGGCGCGCACCGCATCGTCTTGCGCAGCCAGCGCGGGTTTCAGGGCGAGGGCGTGTTGCCATTGGGCAAGGGCGGGGGCGAGGTGGGGCATGGTCGCGAAACTCATGGTTGTAGGTGGGTCTTGACCCACCCTCATCATTAGTGGTTTTCTTCAGTGGGGCAAGCACCACCCTACGGGCGGTTTTCAGACGCTCGCTACCCAGCCGCAGAATTGCAGGGCGCGAAAGCAAGGTTCGATGCGGGTGAATCCGGCCTGTTGCAGGCGGTGTTCGAGGGTGGCGGCGCGGTCGGTTTGCATGACGCGCTCCAGCGATTCGCGTTTTTGTGCGATCGCCATTTGCGAGTAGCCTTGCGCCGCCTTGAAGGCTTCGTGCCACTGGCGCAGGCGGTCGTCATCCGGGCGGGTTTTTTCCGCAAGCAGTAGCGCACCGCCGGGGCGCAGGGTTTGGCGCAGGCGGACGAGCAGCGCGTCGCGCGCTTCCGGCGGGATGAATTGCAGGGTGAAGGCCATGATGATGAGGTCCGCCGGGCGGTAGTCGAGGGTGGTGATGTCGGCTTGCCGGACGCGGATGTTATTGATGCCTGCGCCTGCGACGTAGGCGGCAAGGCGGTCGGTCATCGCCTGGGCGTTGTCGATGGCGTCAATGGTGGCGCTCTTCGGGATGTGGTGTTGCAGGGCGATGCTGGCGCCGCCCAAGGCGCAGCCGAGGTCGTAAACGTGGCCGTGCTCCGGGACGCAGCCTGCGCCGATGACGGCGAAGAGTTGCAGCAGTGTGGCGTAGCCCGGCACGGAGCGGTGAATCATGTCGGGGAAGACGGCAGCGGTGCGTTCGTCGAAGCGGAAATCGACCACGGCTTGCGGGGTGTCGTAGAGGGTGTCGCGTTGGTAGGGCATGGGGCGTGGAGCGGGAAGGTGGCAAGAAGGTGGAGTCGCCTTGATGGCGACGGGCGAATTATAAACAGCCCTTAGCGTTTTTTCTTCCGCTTCACTGCCGGGGTTTTCGGCTTGACCGCCGGTTTTGTGGCACCCGGCGCGAACAGTTGTGCCGCAAAGACGCGGCCGCTGTCCTGCGTCAGTTCGCCGGTCAGGTGCAGCAATTGCAGGCAGGCGGCGATGTAGCGGTATTTGGCTTCCGCCAGCTGTTCTTCAGCTTGTGCTTTTTCTTGTTCGGCCTTGATTTCGTCGATGGTGTTGCGCACGCCGACTTCCCGCCCCAGGCGGGTGGATTCGAGTTTGGCGGTGTTGGTGTGCAGCAGTTGTTGTTGTGCAGCGATTTGCGCCTGCTCGCCGTGGATGGTGGCGAGGGTCTGCCGCACTTGCAGGCGGATTTGCTCGGTCTCGGCTTCGAGTTCTGCTTGGCGCTGCGCGAGGATTTCTTGGCTTTGTTTTTCTTTGCTGCGGATTTCGCCGCCGCTGTAGATGGGGATGGTGAACTGCACGCCGACGTAGGCACCACGGTTGCGGTTGCTGTTCGGGTTGCCGCCATGTTGCGCGATTTTGTTGCGGTTGTCCTGGTAGCCGACGTTGAGGCTGAGCTGCGGCCAGTGTTCGCTTTCTGCGGTGGCGCGGTCGGCTTCGCTTTTCTCCACTTGCAGGCGGCGGCTTTGTACGGCGGCACTGTTGGTGATGGCTTTGTTTATCCAGCTTTTTTCGTCTTCCCTGCCCGCAAGGTCGGGCAGGGCGCGGTCGGCGATGGCTTCGGCGTGGTCAGGGGCGAGCCCGGTGAGGTTGGCGAGGCGGTTTTGCGCGGTGACAAGTTCGGTGCGCAGGCGGATTTCTTTGGCGTTGGCGGCATCGAGTCCGGCCTGGGCTTCGTAGGTGTCGATGATGGTCGCCTCACCGGATTCAAAAAGCCCTTTGGCTTGGGCGATTTGTGCGGTGTAGGCGCTTTTTTCGGCAGCGACGGCGGCGAGTTTTTCTTGCGCGGTGAGGATGTCGAGGTAGGCTTTGCCGGTTTCGAGCATCAGTTCGCTCGCGGTGTTGTCCAGTTGGCTGTCGCCGAGGCGGGCGGTGATTTGTTCGGCCTGGTACTGCCGCCAGCGCGGGCCGTCAAACAGCGGTTGGCTGATTTGCGCGTTCCAGCCGTGGCTGCGGTATTTGTCGTAGCTGTCCTGGGCGCGGTTGGTGTAGTTGGCGTTGGCGCTTACTTGCGGCAGCAGCCGCGCTTTCGCCTGGTGTTGCGGTTCTTGCGCGGCGTCGCGGGCATGGCGTGCGGCGTCGTATTCGGCGGAATGGTAGCGTGCCGCCGTCCAGGCTTCGTTGAGGTCGAAGGCGCTGGCGGTGAGACTTGTATATATGAACAGGGCGGGGATGATGCGGGGCATGGTCAGCGTTGGCGCAGGCTTTCGTCGATTTTGGTTTGCAGCGGGCTTAACAGGTAATCCAGCACGCGGCGCTTGCCGGTTTTGATTTCGGCGGTGACGTTCATCCCGGCGGAGAGGCGCACCGGCTGGCCTTCGATGTTCAGCGTGTCGTGGTCAAGGGCGACGGTCGCGGCATAGACGAGGCCGAGCTGTTCGTTTTCGATGGCGTCGTAGCTGATGGTCTGCACTTTGCCGGTGAGGTAGCCGTAGCGGGTGTAGGGGAAGGCTTCTATTTTGATGACGGCTTCCTGTCCCTGGCGGACGAAGCCGATGTCTTTGTTGAGGATGAGCGCTTTGACGTTCAGCTGGTAGTCGTCGGGGACGATGACCAAGAGCGGTTGCGCCGCAGTTACCACGCCGCCGATGGTATGCGTCGCCAGTTGTTGCACGGTTCCGCTGACCGGCGCGGCGAGGCGCATCAGCCGTTGCCGCTGTTGCGCCTTGTCCAGCTGGGCTTGCAGTTGTGCGCTTTGTTCGTCCGCCTGACGCAAGGCATCGAGGGTGTCGCGGCGGATGGTCTGGGTGTTGACGGCGCGGCTGTCTTTCGCTTCGTCTATCGCTGCCTTGATTTGTTCGCGCTGGTTGCGTTTGCTCTTGAGGTCGTTCTGGTTTTCGATCAGTTTGCTTTTTTGTTCGAGGTAGGCGTGGTTGGAGATGAAGTTTTGTTTGACCAGTTTGCCCAAATCGTTGGTGCGCTTGCTTTCGATGCTGCCGAGGTTGGCGAGTTTGTCAATTTCGGCATTGACCACACGCGCCTCGGCTTCGTGCTGGCGGATACGGGCGCGGATTTGCTGGTCTTGCGCTGCCCAAGCCTGATACTGGTTGCTCACCAGTAGCTGCGCCTGCACGAAATCGGCTTCGTCAATGCCTGCCTGCAAGGCAGCGGCTTTGTTCATTTGCGGCGGACGGTTGTGATCCAGCGCAGCAAGTAGCGCTTCATTACGCCATTTGGCGAGTTGCGCCGCGTGCAGCGCTTTTTCCGACTGAGTAACGTCGGCATCGCTGCCGACCGCGCGCAGCTCCAGCAGGGTTTCGCCCGCCTCAACGTGTTGTCCGTCGCGTACATGGATGGCTTTGACCTCCGCCGTCTCCAGCGGTTGAATCACCTTGCTCTGCCCGCCCGGCTCGGTTTTGCCCTGGGCGACGGCGACAATATCCAGCTCGCCGAACCACGCCCAAACCAGGGCGAGTACGGCAAAGAGCATAATCAGCCGCGCCGTCCACTTGGGCAGCGGCGATACCGGCGTTTCGGTGAGCTCAAGATGCGCGGGGAGAAAATCGCGCTCGTGCCGGTCGCGTTCGGGCGGTTCCAGCTCCTTGCGCACCGCCCAGACATTGCGCCACACGGTGAGATAACGCTTGAGCAGGTCGCCCCACGCTTCTTTGCGGATGCCCATTTATGCTGCCCCGGCTCTGTTCAACGGATACATATATATGTCTCACCCGTTCTGCAACTGGTGCAAATAGCGGTAATACCCCTCTTTGCGCCGCAGCAGCTCCTCATGCGTGCCTTCCTCGACAATCCGCCCCTTGTCCATCGCAATAATGCGGTGGGCGCGGCGCACGGTAGAAAGACGGTGCGCGATAATCAGCACGGTGCGGTCGCGGCAGATGGCATCCATATTTGCCATGATGGCGCGTTCCGATTCATAATCGAGCGCACTCGTCGCTTCATCCAAAATCAAAATACGCGGATTCGTTACCAGCGCGCGGGCGATGGCAATACGCTGCCGCTGCCCGCCGGAAAGCCCTGCGCCTTGTTCACCGACCATAGTGTCATAACCCTCGCGCAGCTCCATAATAAAATCATGCGCCCCGGCCAATTGCGCCGCCTGAATCACCCGCTCCAGCGGCATTCCTGGATCAGAAAGGGCGATATTGTCGCGCACGCTGGCATTCATCAGCACATTCTCCTGCAACACCACCCCCACCTGGCGACGTAACCAAGCCGGATCAGCCAGCGCCAAATCATTGCCGTCAATCAACACCCGTCCCTGCTCTGGCACATACAGCCGCTGCACCAGCTTGGTCAGCGTACTCTTGCCCGAACCGGAACGGCCGACAATACCAATCACCTCACCGGCGCGGAACTGCACACTCAAATCCGGCAATACCAACTGCCCATCCGGGCGATAGCGGAACTGCACATGGTCAAAAGCAATATCGCCACGAATCTCCGGCAAATTAAGGCGGGAAGAAGGATTTTCCGTCGGCGTATTCAAAATATCACCAAGCCGTGCCACCGAAATCCCGACCTGCTGAAAATCCTGCCACAACTGCGCGAGGCGTATCACCGGAGCCGCTACCTGCCCGGCCAACATATTAAAAGCAATCAACTGCCCCACCGTCAGCCTGCCCTCAATCACCAGCTTCGCGCCAAAATAAAGAGTAGCGATAGTTACCGACTTCTGAATGAGCTGAATCCCTTGCTG
>NZ_CALJAH010000103.1 GCF_938028185.1 uncultured Cardiobacterium sp.
TGTCCGCTCTGCGTTTATTCGTTATCCGGGTTTTGTCGCTTCCAGAATTTCAGCCTGATTTCTTTGTTGGGATGAAATGCAAGCAGATGGGTAAAAGTGGCAGTTCCCAGTACAAAGCCAGCCAAGATGAGCGCAGCCATCGGGCGATTGTTTTTTGCCCATACCGCATCAGGTAAATGCATCAGCACAGGATAGGCAACAATGTAAGTCAGGATAAGCAGCAATATTTTTTGTTTAAAGGATTTTTCCCAACTTCCAATAATTTTTCCGATAAATAACACAATTCCCAAAAATACTTTTGTCATTCTCCCTCCGTATTTATTACAACAGCTTGTAGGTCGGGCACTTGTACCCGACGTTTCCATGTCGGCCATAAATGGCCGACCTACGTTTGTTCGTTATCCGGGTTTTGTTTTTTCCAGAATTTCAGGGAGATTTTTTTGTTGCCGTAGAAGGTGGCAAGGTGGCGAAGACTGTTGTTATCAGCATTAAAACAGTCTGTATGAATATGGATGTCAGGAGGCTGCCTTTCGCACCGTTTGCTTCAAACAAAAACACAAGCAAAATACAGGCTATGGTGTAAGTAATGGTGAATGGCAGGATTTTTTGTTTCCAGGGTTTTTCCCAACTGCCAATGATTTCGCTAATAAAAAGGGTGATTCCCCAAAGTGCGTATTCCATCTTTCCTCCCGGTGTTATTGCAAGAGTTCCTGCAACGGCGCGAAGTGCTCGCGCAGGTAGGTTTCAAAGTCGGGCTGGGGCTCGGCTTCTTTTTCTTGTTGCTTAATGAGGCTGGCGGCGGCCTGTTCTTTTAATGCCTGGGCAATGTCGGCGGCGAGCGGGGCGTGCAGGGTAGCGGCGTGTTTTTCGCGCCAGGCGAGGTGGTAGTCAAGGAATCCCGCATGGTTGCCCGCTTGTGCGCGGTAGGGCAGGTGGCGGCGTGCTTCCACTTCTGCGATGAGTGTGGCGAGGGCGGCGCTGGTCGCGGTCTCGCCGCGTTCTGCGTCCAGGCGCGCGGCGACGGGTTCGAGTGCGTGCAGCCGTTCGAGGGCGACGGTTTGTACCGGGCGGTCGCGCTGCTGCTGTTTGAGGGTGAAGTGCTCGGCGAGGCCGCAGCAGGCGGTGCGCAGGCGGTTGTGCGCGTTTTCGTCGCGGGCGCTGTGGTTTT
>NZ_CALJAH010000104.1 GCF_938028185.1 uncultured Cardiobacterium sp.
GGTTGTACGGCGAAGCGGCGCAACACCGTATGAGGCTTTCGGTGGATGGCTATAACTCTGTACAGTCTTCGGCGGCGCGCCATGTACAGAACTTGGTGAGTATCGCTATACAATGCCCGTCGGCACACGGCTGTCTGATGCGGCGGCAACCATCAGCCCGCTCGCAGCTATTCCCCTTGAACCTGCAAGGAGTCCACCATGCAACTCATCCTTTGGCGCCACGCCAGCGCCAGCCACTACACCGGCTACGACCGTGCGCTTGACCCGGTTGGCCACAAACAGGCCGAGCAGGGCGGGCAATGGCTCGCCGCGCATTACCCGGCGATGCCCGTTTACACCTCCGCCGCGCTGCGCGCCCAGGAAACCGCGGCGCATTACCCGTTTCCTTCTGCCGCCTTCAGCGCGCTCAATCCGGGCAAATCCGCCCATGCCATTCTTGATTTCCTCACAGAGACAGGCGAGGAACGGCTGATTGCCGTCGGCCACCTGCCGTGGATTGGCCAACTGGCGGCGCAATTGCGCGGCGAACACGGCTACTTTCCCTTCAACCACGGCATGATTCTGGTCTTTGACGGCGATGCCGCCAGCGGCTGGCAGATGACTGCCTCGTTCCAACCGCAACCGGTCAGCGGCTGATGCCCGCCCGTGTCTGCAACCCACCGAATCCCCACACACAACAGGAGAACCCATGCGACATTTAACCCTCCTCACCCTGGCGCTTGCTGCCCCCGCCTTCGCTGCCGATAGCGCCGAAGCGCCCGCTGCGCTGAATGAGGCGTTGGTAACGCCCGCCGCCGAAACTGATAAACCGACGGGCGAGAGCTCGCCTGCCATTGAAGCCGCCAAACGCGCTGCGGAAGCGGCCGCCGCCAAACCGGCAAACGAAACTGCACCCACCGCCGAGGCCGCCGAACCGGGCGTATTGGCCGCAACGCCTGCCACGCTCCCGCCCGCAGCGACGAAACCGCTGACCAAAGACGCTCTGGTGGGCGCCTGGACGTGCAGCACCTCCTACCCGGCGCTGTCCGCCCGCCTCGACGAGCATTACGAATTTCGCGTCGATGGCAGCGCCGAAAGCGACGGCATGATGACCTTTTTCCTGAAAGCCGGGCTGTTGCACTACGACGTGCATAACAAAGATCGCTGGTCGCTGGCCGATAACACGCTCACCATCGACATCAGCGATTACACCGTCATCCGCGCGCTCAAACCGCGCATGGCGGAGATACTGGCGAAGTCGCCCGAACTCACCGCCTACGAGGAAAAACTGTTCGCCAGCCTCAATCATGGCAGCAAAAACGGGCGCATTCGCCTCACAATCACCAGCCATGACGCGCAATCGCTGCAGATGCACGATGAAAGCGGCAACCTGAGTGAATGTTCGCGCCCACAATAACGGCGACATTGCGCAAAACCCCCGCTAGCGCGTGCTACCGGGGGTTTTTGTTTGCGACGGGTTTGGCTCCCGCCTGCTCATCCAGACTGCGACACGGATGCCGCCGACACATCTTGACCACACGGACGTTGCAAAACCTGGCTATAGCCATCCACCGAAAATCGCAGACAAGGCGCGTCGCTGTAGCCGCAAAATCGTCGTCATCACCCAGATGGCGCGCCGAGGCGCACCCTATGGCGGTTTTTGTGCGTAGGGTGTGTGGCGGCGCAGCCGACACGCACGCGGAGGATTTTGCATCGGGAACCGCGTGCGTGCCTGCGGCACACACCCTACGCGCAGCGGAGCCATAGCGATACACGCAGTTCTGTACAAGGCGCGCCGCCCCGCTGGCGGTGCCTTTCAAGGTGGGCGAGCAGGATGGTTGTGCCGCTGCCGTTGAGCAGGGAGCGGGACGGCGGCGTTACGGCAAATCGAGGGTGAGGGTGGCGTCGCCGCTGGCGGTTGCCTGTTTTTCGGCGAGGCGTTGGCCGCTGACGTTGCCGTCGGCGCTGAGTATCGCGCGGTAGGTCAGTTGCGGGTGGGTGGCGAGGCTTTCACCGGTCATGCTGTCGCGGTCGGTCAGTTGCAGGGTTTGTGTTAGCGCTGGCGCGGTGGCGCGTACCGCTATCGGCATCCGTTCGCCCGGCAGGCTGGCGCTGACGTAGAGGCGGGCGCTGGCGGGCAGCGTGGCGAGTGTGTCGGGGTGGATGTGGACGGTGATGGTCGGCGCGTTGATGGCGGGTTCGGCGGTGTCGCCGTCGGCGGGGATGAGGCGGTAGAGCGGGTGGTCGGGCGCGAGTTCGCGCCGCAATTCCGCCCACAGCGGCGCGGCAAGGTCTTTTTTGTCGCTCTGGGTGTAGCCGGCGGCGAGCAGGATTTTCGCCAGCGGGTTTTGGCCGCTTTGGCGGCGGAGGATGGTTTCGACGTCGGCGGGCATGGCTTCGCCGGGGTGGGCAAAGAGGCGGGTTTGCGCGTAGTCGAGGGCGAGCGCGTCGTCGCCCGGATTTAAGCGGCGGGCGCGGGCGTAGATGTCGGCGGCAATGCGGTACTGGTTGTCGCGGGCGTAGCAGCGGGCGAGGGTGGTGAGTTGTCCAGCGTCGTCGCGGTCGATGCGCTGTTGGAGTGCCTGGCAGTAGATGGTGAGGCTTTCGGCGGGGATGTTTTCGATGTCGCCGAGGTATTGGCTGCGCTGGAGCACGGGCGCGAGTTGGCGGGTGAGGTCGTACCAGCGGCGGTGGTTGGTGGTGTCATTCAGTTGCCAGAGCAGCAGCGCGGCAGCAGCGGCGAGCAGCATCGCCGGAATCATCCAGCGCGGCGGGCGCGCGGCGCGGGCGGGTTTGCCGGCGCGCAGGTTTTTCAGCTCGTGGTAGAGGCGGTAGTCGTGTTCGTCCTGGTTGGCGGGGTCGGCGGCGCTTTGTTCGCGCCAGGCGGCAATCAGCGCGCGTTGTTCGCTTTGGTTGTCGGCAGGCGGGGCGGCGGGACGGCGCAGGCTGGCGCGCAACAGCGGCGCGAGCGCAGCGAGGGTGAGCAGGAGCGGCGGCAGGTAGTAGTTCATGTGGCGTCGTCAATCCATTGTTGTAGTTGGCGTTTTTCTTCGTCGCTCAGACGCGCGCCGTTTTTGCGGCGGCGTCCGGCGAGCCAGAGGGCGAGCGCGATGAGCATCGTCAGCGGTGCGCCGCCCCAGAGGATGAGGGTTTGGCTTTTCAGCGGCGGATCGTAGTGGATGAAGTCGCCGTAGCGTTCTTGCAGCCAGTGGTTGATGTCGCTGTCGCTGGCGCCGTCGCGGATGCGCGCGGCGATTTGTTCGCGCAGTTGGCGGGCGAGCGGCGCGTTGGATTCGGCGATGTTGCTGTTTTGGCAGGTGGGGCAGCGGATGTTTTGGATGAGGTGCTGGTAGCGGGTGTTTTCGACCGGGTCGCTGAAGTCGGGCGCGTCGTTCAGCGCGGCGTGGAGCGGCAGGGCGAGGGCAAGGAGGAGGGCGAGGAGGCGGCGGATCATGCTTGTTCGATGTGGGCGTCGATGGTGACGGGGCAGTTCAATGTGTTGGCGATGTAGCAATCGCGGTGGGCGTCATGGTGCAGGGCGAGGGCAAGTGCCGGGTCAGACGCGGCACTGATGGTAACGCGCGGTTTGAGGCGAATAGCGGTCATGCGGCCTGCGGCTTCGTTCATTTCGGCTTCGGCGTCGTCGCTGTAGGCAAGGACGGTGATGCCGTGGTCGGCGCAGTGGTGCAGGTACCAGAGTTTGTGGCAGGCGGAGGCGGCGGCGAGTAGCAGTTCTTCGGGGTTCCAGCGGGCGGGGTCGCCACGGTAGGCAGGGTCGGCGGAACCGGGGATGTCCGGCTTGCCGGGGGCGCGGTGGATGTGGTCGCGGCTGTAGGCGGTGTAGTGCGCTGTGCCTGCGCCGAGGTTGCCCGTCCATTCGGTGCGGGTGTGGTAGTGGTGGGTTTTGGCTTTCATGGTTTTGGGCTGTTTAGATGGTGATTTCCAGCAGGTTGCCGTCCGGGTCGGCGACGACGCTTTCGTAGTAGCCGTCGCCGGTGGTGCGCGGCCCGCTCAGGCAGGGATAGCCGTCGGCGACGAGTTGTGCGGTCAGGCGGTCAACCGCTTCGCGGCTGCCGACGCTGAAGGCGCAATGGATGTAGCCTTCGCGCATCATCCGTTCGCCGCCGGGGGCGAGGCCGGGACGGGTCATCAGTTCGAGCCGCGTTGCGCTGTCGGGGAAGGTGAGGAAGTATGTTTGCAGGCCGGTTTTGGGGTTGTGGTAGCGGTCGTTGGCGGTCGCACCGAAATGGCGTTCGTAGAAGGCGCGGGCGCGTTCGAGGTCGGCGGTGTAGAGGGCGATATGGTCTATTTTCATGGGTGTGTGTCGGGGTTCAGGGGTTAGGGCAGGCGGTGTGAGGGGGCTCTGCGTGTCAGCGGTTTGGTTTTCTTCACCCCGGCCTTGCGGGGGAGGGAGCCGTTCGGTGGTCATTGCGGCTGCGGTGGGGCAAACCCCACCCTACGGGTTTTTCAGCAGCGGCTGGAAGTGTTCTTGCCAGATTTGCGGGGTTAAGGCGCCGGCGTGGCGGTAACGGATGGTGCCGTCGGCGGCGATAAGGTAGGTCTCCGGCGCGCCATAGACGCCCAAATCGGTAATCAGCGTGCCGTTTGCGTCGCGCAGGCTCAGGCGGTAGGGGTTGCCGTGGCGGGCGAGGAAGGCGGTGGCGTCTGCGATTTCGTTGGCGTTGTCCGCCGGCCAGTTGATGCCGACGATGGGGATTTTTTGGCCGAGTTGGAGCAGGTAGGGGTGTTCGTCGTGGCAGGCGGGGCACCAGCTGCCCCAGATGTTGAGCAGGTAGGGCTCGCCTTGCGGCAGGTCGGCGCTGCTGTGGCGGGTGTTGTCGCTCTCGAGTGCAGGCAGGTCAATCGCGGGCAGTGCCTTGCCGGTGGTGACCGACGGCAGTTCTTGCGGGTCTTTGCCGAGGCCGCTGACAAAGAGGGCGATGAGCGCGGCGAAGGCGGTGAGGAGGGTAATAGCGATGGTTTTGCGGTTCATGGTTATTTTGTGGGATCGGTTTTTGTGAGTGGCTGTAGGTTGATGGGAATAAATTTGAAACAAACCTGTCTGGCGTATTTGCGTAACGAACTGAAACGAGGCAAGCCACCGATATGCTCCCTCCCCCTGTGGGGGAGGGTTGGGGGTGAGGGCAGCAATCCATTGA
>NZ_CALJAH010000105.1 GCF_938028185.1 uncultured Cardiobacterium sp.
GTGCCGCAGGGTTGCCCGCACACGGCCGCGGGCGGCCTGTCGGCACCGTGCAGGCCGGGCTGCCCGGGGCCCGGGTCAGAAGGTGATCAGAAGGTGAGGTGGGGGAACCAGATGGCGATCTCGCGCTCGGCGGACTCCGGCGAGTCCGAGCCGTGGACGAGGTTCATCATGGACTCCCCGCCCCAGTCACGGCCCAGGTCGCCGCGGATGGTCCCGGGGGCCGCGGCGGTCGGGTCGGTGGCCCCGATGAGGGAGCGCAGCCCCTCGACCACCCGGTGCCCCTCGACGACGACGGAGACCAGCGGCCCGCTGGTCATGTACTCCACGACGCTGGGGTAGAAGGGCTTGCCGACGTGCTCGGCGTAGTGCTCGGCAAGCACGTCGGGTGTGGCCACCAGGCGGTCGAGCGCGACGATGTCGTAGCCCTTGGCCTCGATCCGGCGCAGGATCTCGCCGGTCAGGCGGCGTCGGACGGCGTCGGGCTTGATGAGGATGAGAATGCGGCCGGGGGCGTCGGTCATGGCGGGTCCTTTCGGCGGATCATGCAGAGGGCGCGGCAGCTCGCACAGGCCCAGAACGCCAGCGTGACGGGGATCGCCTCAATTGGCAACCCCCGGCGCCCTCTGTCATCTCCGCCATCTCCGCCCCGCCCGGGCGGTCGGGCGGTTCAGCTGGCCGCCCCGCCGCCGGCGGCCAGCACGGCGGCGACCTCCTCGCCCAGACGGGCGAAATCGGCGGAGAGAATCGAGGGGGCAATCAGGGCAGGCAAGGCGGGCATAAAATCCTCATGTTCATGTAAAATGCCGCGCCATTCTAGCAACTTTCAGGAAACGCCCGTGCAAAACGTGCTCCCCGCCGTGCAAGCCCTCGCCGATGCCGCCGAACCGCTGGCGTGGCTGCGTGCGCAGACCGCCGCCCCGGTATGTGCGGCAAACGCGGCAGCCCTCGCCCTCGCCTGGCCGCTGGAAGGCACGCCTGCGCTGCATGGCGGCCTGCTGCAAGCGCTGACCTTGGCGGTTGCCGAACACCTTGAACTGCGCCTGCGTCATGACGGCACGCTCTACCGCGACGGCGCCCCCGCCGGGCGCGTTACCCTCGAACTCGTCGCACAGGACGGCGCCAGCCTCGCCCGCATCACCGCGCCCTTCGCCGACGGCCTCGCCGCTGTGCTGTTTGCCCTGCTTGCCGAATGGAACGCGCGCCCCTACCTGCCCGTCGCCAACCGCTGGGCGGCGTTCGCCCTCGATGGCGACATCGACCAAAAAGGGCGGCGCATCACCATCCGCGACGGCAAGCCCGTATTTAGCGAATAACCCATGTACCTCCTCATCGACGCGGGCAATTCCCGCATCAAATGGCTTTACGGCAACGCTGTCCCCGGCATCGTCGAAGCCGCCTCCTACAAAGAAGACTGGCGCACCAAACTGTGGCGCGCCTGGCACTTGCTGCCCGAACCGCGCCGCATCGCCATCAGCTGCGTCAATAACGCCAGCATCGAAACCGAAGTCGCTGCCATCGTTGATGACCTCTGGGGCAAACCGCTGCAAACCTTCATCGCGCAAAAAGAAACCAACCACACCCTCACCGTCGCCTACGACGAGGCGCATACCCTCGGCGCCGACCGCTACCTCGCCATGCTCGGTGCGCGCGGCCTCACCCACGAACCGCTCTGCGTCGTCGGCTGCGGCACCGCCATCACCCTCGACGTGGTCGAGCGCGACGGCCAACACATCGGCGGCCTCATCTTGCCCGGCATCCGCCTCGCCGAAAACGCGCTCCTGCAAAACACGCAAAAACTGCGGCCGATGCGCTGGACACCGAACCTGCTCGGCACCGACACCGCCTCCTGCATCGGCGCAGGCATCCACCACGCCATCCCGGCGGGCATCAACAGCATCATGGACGAACTCGAAACCACCACCGGCCACTACTACCACCGCTTCGCCTTTGGCGGCGACGCACAAATCCTCTTCGGCAACCGCCCCGATTACCGCATCGAACCCGACCTAATGTTCCGCGGCATGATCGACCGCCTTGCCACCGACTAACCCCAACCGGAGACCAACATGGACTGGAAAAACAGCCGCCGCAGCGACAACGTCGAAGACCGCCGCGGCTTTAGCGGCACCACCGCAGGAGGCATCGGCCTCGGCGGCCTTGCCATCATCCTCATCGGCTGGATGTTCGGCATTGACCCCGGCACCATGCTGCAATTCCTCGAAGGCAGCCAGAGCCAAAGCCAATACAGCAGCGCCGGCGCGCCACCTGCCAACGACGAAGCCGGGCAGTTTCTAAGCGCAGTGCTCGCCTCGACCGAAGACGTGTGGAAACCCGTCTTCAAACAGCACGGCAAAACCTACCACAACCCGAAACTCGTCCTCTTTAGCGGCCAAGTCCAATCCGCCTGCGGCGTCAGCAGCAGCGCCACCGGCCCCTTCTACTGCTCCGCCGACCAAAAACTCTACATCGACCCCAGCTTCTACCGCGAAATGCAAAAAATGGGGGCGAGCGGCGACTTCGCCTTTGCCTACGTGGTCGCGCACGAAGTTGGCCACCACGTCCAAAACCTGCTCGGCACCCTCGGCCAGGCGCACCGCTACATGCGGCAGGTCAGCAAAACCGAGGCCAACCAAATCTCGGTGCGCATCGAACTACAAGCCGACTGCTACGCCGGCATCTGGGGCAACAAACTGGAAAAGTACAGCAAAATCCGCCTGCACGACGGCGACATCCGCGACGGGCTGAAAGCCGCCGAAGCCGTCGGCGACGACACCCTGATGCAACGCGCCGGCGGTCGGGTAAACCCAGCGAACTTCACCCACGGCAGCGCCGCCGACCGCATGCGCTGGCTCAACACCGGCCTGCAATACGGCGAAATCAGCAGATGCAATACCTTTGACTGATGGAGGCTGCCATGCAAATCACCCGAAGCGGCAAAGACTTTGCCATCCATATTCCCGCTGCACTTGCCAAAGCCTTAAAACTGCAAGAAGGCGACCATTTCGATATTGAGGCCGTTGGCGATACGCTCGTTATTCGCAAACGCAGCAAAGAAGATTTCCTCGAACAAGTACGCCAATTCAGCGGCATCCTGCCCGCCGATTTCCGTTTTGACCGTGAAGAAGCCCATGAACGTTAGACCGGCTTTTGATACCAATATTGTGCTTTACCTGCTTTCCAGCGGCGAGAAACGCGATATTGCCGCAGAACTCTTGAGCGAAGGCGGCACAATCAGCGTGCAGGTACTCAATGAAGTGGCTAATGTCATGCGGCGCAAACAGCACCGGAATTGGGAAGAAATAGAAAAATTTACCGCTCTCCTGGCTTTGGTATGCAGCATAAAATCGCTTGACCGGAGGATACCGCAGCAGGGACTTGAAATTGCGCGGCAGTACCAACTCAGCATCTATGATTCCATGATTGTCGCTTCCGCTTACCTGTCGCATTGCCGGATTCTCTATTCCGAAGATATGCAGTATGGCTTTGAATACCGCAGTGTGCGGATTCTCAACCCCTTTTATCGTGCTAATAGCACTCCGCAATAATAGAGACTCCCCATGCCCAAATCCCCCGAAACCCGCATTCATCTGGCAAATCAGCCGCTGCAATACCTTTGACTGACGTCTATTACCCGTAACCGAACCGCCATGAACGCCTACCACTACCTCCGCCCGCTCCTTTTCCGCCTCGACCCCGAAC
>NZ_CALJAH010000106.1 GCF_938028185.1 uncultured Cardiobacterium sp.
TTTTTCGTCTATTTTCAGCCAAAAAAACAAAAAAAATTTTCGGGGTCGGGAACCCGGTTACATCGGTTGCGTTTTTCAAAAACCGTTGAATTATTATTTTATAACAATGTATTACATTGAGCTTGAAAAAGTTACATTCCGGTTACATGCGGTTACGTCCGTAAATGGCCGGGTAATAAACTGTTGTTTATAAAGACAATATCTAGGTATTTTTGTAACCTTGAGGAGGTTACAAAATGCGGTTACATGTAACCCGGATGTAACCCGAATGTAACTTTTTGAAGTTACATATAATCATTTGTTATAAGAGAAAAAATCAACACTTTTTGGAGTATGTAACCGATGTAACCGGGTTCCCACCATCACCTTCAAAATTTGAAATTTTTTTGTGTCATTTTTACAACAATCAAGCAACTTATTGTTATTAGATGAAATTGTTTCCAATAGATGCTGTTTGATTAACTCTGGTTAATTGGGACATGCTGAGTTCAACCCCAAATGGGGCTTGTCGCCCGAATATTCAGCACGGTTTTTGCGCGGCCGTATTGGCGCAGGGATTGGCTCCCAACGTTAACATCGACGTCGGGAAAAGGAGCGTTGTCCGATTGATGCAGGGGCAGGGAAAAATGAACCCGGTGCCGCCATCGACACCGGGGTCAATTTATAATTTTCTCGACTGTTTATCGCCTATTGGTCGTACTCTTGCCAATGGCTCTTTGGCGGAATAGCTAATATTCACTTTTTCGCCAATATTCGGTATTTGACTGAGGTCTGTCTTACGGTGTGCCTGGAAATAACGGCTACCATCGGCAACTTGCTGGATGATAAACGTGTCAGTAGCAAAAACGACACGACCACGACAAGGCGTGGTCGGTTTTTCTGTTTTGAGGATTGCGTTGGGGTTCTCTGCTTGTAGAGCAGCAATGACGGGTGTCAGCTCGTGGTTGATTGTTTTTGTCGCATCAGTTCCTGTTTCCCCCAATCCAAAGCCTGCCGCAAATCTTGCCTGAGCGATTCGATCTCTGATGGCGTCAACATTAGCGGCAGCATAGACGTGGGATGCTTCTGATTGGGTAAGTTGTTCAATGCCATATCCAAACTCCTTCTTCCAAAATTGGTTCATGGTATCACCATGCTTGGACTGTACATTATACAATAGTTCTTTTGAAGGTGCAAGTTGCAAAGAATGTTGTTTTGCACTCATTACCATGACACCAAGCACATTACCACCTCTATTGATGATGTATCCCCGCAATGCAGCTAAGGTACCACCTTGTGTCAAGGTGTCATCTACCAAAATATAATTTTTACCTGCTTCTACATCACCCTTAAATTGCGGTGGAAATGCCAATCTATGGTTAGCATTGCTGCCAGTACGACGGACACGATTTATTTGTACAATATCATCATATACTTTGGCACCGAGTCTATCAGCTAAAACAAGAGCAATCATGGCCGGGATTTTATTACGCCCAGCAGATTCCTCAGCATGCACAGGCACTATGTAAGTATTCGCATCTGGTTTGAAGGATTGCCGTACGGCTTCGACGGTTTTTGGCTCCAATAGACCTTCTACTAAACGCAGAGCTGCTTTAGGATCACCAGCTTTGGCAGCAGGGTAATCTGGTAAATTACCTAGTGATTCAATAAATCCATTGGTAATTGCTGGTGGAAAATCACCCCAAGGTGCACGTTCAGATTTTGTTTCTTCCATTTTTAGCCCAATTGTTTTTGCGGTATGCCACAGGTCGCGCTGTAGCTGCCCGCTTTTTTGCTGCCCATGCAGCAACCAGGCGAGGTTGGAAACCACCGTCACCGGATAGACCGTCTTCTCTGCCAGCATCCGCCCCAGGTGTTCGCCTGCCGTGCCGTTGAGATAGTCTGCCGCCAACGACGGCGTCGTATCCGTCATCTCTGCGATGGTCAAGACCGCCATGCGCCACAGCAGGGCGGTTTGTTTTTCATTCAACGGGATATCCCGCAATGCGACGGCAAAGCCGTAGGCGTCGTCGTGTGCTACCGACAGCTCTGTATCGCTTCTGCCGTTGCGTTCACATTGTGCGGTCAGGCGCGAGACCGCCGCGTTATCGGCATTGGTAATCTGGTCGCCCGCCATGCGGGCGTGCTGTTGCAGTTGTTTGAAATTACTGTCCCAGCGCTCACGGCGCTCCTCTTCTGCTGGGGTGGGATAGCCGACGCGGCAGGCTTTTTCCATCTCCCCGGCAATCCTCAGTCCCTCGGTGAAACGCTTCAACAACGCCCGGTTGCCATCGGCAGCAAATGTATCAATATGCGCCCGTAGTGTGGCGACTACCGTGTCGTCCTCGAGGCGCTCGCAGAGTTGGCTGTACCCGTCCTGGGTGTATGGGGTGATGGGCGTTTTATTGTCCGCTGTCATGTCATAATTCCTGTTAGATCAAAGTAGTTTGGTCATCAGTATCGGCAGCGTCATCCATGCCCGGCGGTACATCATCGGGCAGAGGCGGCTGCATGGACGTATCTGATGGTGAAGGGTCTCGGGCGGGTGGTGTTCCTGTATGCGCCGCTACGTGCTGTTGCGGCACAAAATTATCTTCGCTCGCAGTGGCCTGCCGGGAACTTGTCGGCGGATTTTTCTCACCAATTGGCGGCGGACGGTCGCCATGCTCATTACTGCTGGCGACCAGCTGCAATTCCTGCACGATAACCTCAGTGGTATAGCGCTCGATATCGTGCTGGTCTGTCCATTTACGGGTTTGCAGCTTACCTTCAACGTAGATCTTTGAGCCCTTGCGACAATACTGGGCAATGATTTCAGCGGGTTTGCCAAAGGCTACGACCCGGTGCCACTCAGTTTTCTCGCGTTTTTGGTTGGTGTTTTTATCCGTCCAGACCTCGGATGTTGCTACCGAAATATTGGTGACGAGAGTCCCATCCGGCAGATAGCGGGCATCCGGATCTGCGCCCAAGTTACCCATCAAGGTCATGCGGTTAACGCCACGTTGTGCCATAGTGCTTCCTCACTAGTTTATAAATTAAAAATAAAATAAATTACACAATTTTTATCCCTAAAAGAGCATAATAAATGCGAACAGGCCAAGAAACTGCAACATGACTGCGTTAAATGCATGCTGTTGATCAATTACTATAAAAGCAACGCTTAATGCCATACCTAGAAATAGTGAGGCTATAGCGATAATCGCAAAAAACTTTTCTTTGCGGCGGGCTGATTCTGTAGCGTCCATACTATAATTTTTGGAAATGGGTGCAGAAAATGTGCTTATCATGTATGCCGTTGCAGATAGCCAAAAAGTATTGACATTTTGTAATCCTAGTTTAGTAGTCTTTGTATGGATTTAGAATAATGTCTTTATTGACCATAACATTGAATCTATAACCCGGGCGAATTTCCAATGTTGGCTGAATGTTGAGATTGCGGCGAATCATTTCTGTACCAACTTGGCCAATCTGTCGGCCCATTTCTGCTTTGGTGACATTCAATGGACTGTTTTCATCTTTGCTACCATCACCAATGGCAATCTGTGTCCCGGCACCAATGACGGAAAGCAAAAAGGCGTTCTTGAAAATATTCCATGTGTGGTTGTTTACGCGGTCGTGCATTCCGGCATAACCTGCCAAATCAACCGCTCCCATGTTGCCAAGATTGAGTACGGAAGCATCGGGAAACTCCAGACGATACCAAGCGATCATGACTCGTTCCTGCCCCATTGCGATGTGACTGTCATAACGGCCAATCAGCTTGCTACCTTGGGGAATCAAAACGGTACGTCCTGTTTTGCTGTCATAAACGCTATGTGTGACTTGGGCGATGATCTCGCCCGGCAGATCGGAATTGATGCCGGAAACCATCACCGCTGGAATGATAGTACCCACACGGATTTCATAAGGGGTCAGTTGCGGTTCACGAACGGAAGGCAGGTAGCCGTAGGGATTGTCTGTTTGTGCGGCAAATGCAGCCTTGCGTAAGCGCAGATTCGGATCTTGGCTTTCCAGCAGACCTTCCATGCCACCCGTTGCCGAGCCGATACCCTGTGTCGCCAAAGAGCGTTCCAGAGCTGCTGTTTGCAGATTGGCGCGCATTTTGGCGATGTCCGGTATTCCTTGGGTGGGGTCGCCGTCAGCGGTCTTTCCGTTCGCGTCTTTACCGGTTGGGGATTCTTCAATGGCAGTGCGTGCAACTAGGGCTTCGTAGTAATTCCGTTGACGAAATTCGCGCACCATTCCTGCCACCCGCTTTGCCTCTTCGTCTTCTTCTTTTTGTTGAGTCGCCTGCATAGGAGCTTGCGTAGGGGGCAATTGTTGTTGCGGTAAATCCGGCGTCGGTTTGGTATTGTCAATGATGATCGGGTCAACCGGCTCCAGGTCAGCGATACCATCACCGACGCCGGCAATGATTTTGTCCGCTGATGCGCTGCCGCCAACCACGGTAGGATTATCGCCCGAGCTGTTGCCAGTTCTGGGTTGGCTGCGACTGTACAGGGCATAGACGATCCCGAACATGACAAGTGCCAGTACACCGGCAGCGATCATCATTGGGATTTTGTTCAGGCGGCGCACATTGCCACCACCACCATTGCCATTCGGCGAGTTCCCGGGGTTCATTGAGCTCATGGGGCAACTCTCTGCGTCTGAGTGCCGCGAATCAGTGTGTTATTGCCGTCGCGATGAAAAACGCTGTCATTGCGCCAATCGGTAGTGATCAGTCCCAGGCGCCAGGTACGATCATCAAGTTGATCCAGCAGATAATGTAAAGCAACCGCGTTACTATCTTGAACGCCAAAGCCGTGTTGACGCAATGCTTCGACAAGATATTCACCGAAAGCACCGACGGGTTTTAGAGCAACGGTTGTTTTCCCCGGTGGATACTGTCCTGCCATGATTTCCCCGCCGACTGTGGCAATCATCTGCATTTCATTTGGCGTCAAACTGTCATCCTCAAAGTTGTCAATATTCATGGTGGCGCAGCCACCGAGGAGTAACACGGAAAGCAACAGCGATTTCATCATGATTTGCCTCCTTGCCAAGTAATCTTGACGCGCTCTTGCTTACGACCAACGCCACGTATCAGTACGGCATCGGCAAATAGTCTATCTACAATATATTTGCCATCTTGGACACGGTAGTTGACGAGTTGATCTCCCTGGGCGCTGCTGACCAGTAATGCGGGTGCATCACTGTGACGCACCCGCTTGGGCATTTCGATAATGGTTTGCTGACCGTCGTTATAGACGCGGACGGGTTTGAAATCACACTGGTTACAACCCTCCACACGGTAATTGAAGTCCAAATCTGCTAACGAAACACCATTTTGTGTGGATTGATGCGCTTTAATAGCCTGCGATTGTTGGTGATAAGCCTGCCATTGGGCTGCCATATCTCCCGGATACTTGAAGGCAACTCCCGGCATAAAGTCCTTACTACGGCTGACCAGCTTGATGTGGTAGGTGCGGCGGTCAGTAATTGCTACAAGCGAGGTTTTGAGACCGACATCAACGGGCTTGATGACCAATTGTGTTCGGTCATCGGCGCCAATGGCAGGCGCAATCTGCCAGCGCACAGTATCACCAAGATGCACCCCGTTTTCCACAATGTGCTCTCCCGGCTGAAAATAGATCACGCACAATTCGAGTGGTGCGCAAACCAAGGTAGGCTGACCTGATCCGTACAGATACATGACGCGATCGCCATCCCGATAAGGATAACGGTTGCCTTGCAGCCACTGGTTGGCGTATTTGAGTGCATCACGGTCACGGTCGGACAGCGGTTTATCTGGTGAAAGCAGGGGGAGTGGTGCATCAAGGGCAGTATTCGCCTTGTTGCTAGCCGGGGCATTGCTGGCTGAGGCAATATCTGGCACAACATAGCCCGGTTCATCTGCGTACGCGATTATTGGTAGAACCAGTGCCAACCATAGCGCTGTTTTCACATTTTTATTCATGGGGAGCTCCTTCATTTGCGGGGAGATTTCTTGGTTCAATTTCAGTTTTAACCTTGAAATCTGCTGATAGATGCAGATCGGTTACATACATACCGATGGGGTTGAAGAGAATCGTTTGTTCATTTACCGTATTGCCAATAGACACTGTAGCTGTGGCCGTATAATTATTCTTGCCAAGAATTTTTCCATCCCTACCATATTCTTGCTCTGACCATTCTATTTGCCATGTATTATCTGATAGTGGTAATAATTGTTGAATATCCACAGCAACAGTTTTCTTTTGTGCTTTAACAAATGGATCATTGTCACGGAAATATTGATTAACCACATTTGTGGCTTGGTTGTTATCGCCAAGATGTGAGTACAAACGACGTATGGCGTTCTTCTGTACCGTCTTGTCCGCGCTCACTGTCCGCAAATCACGAATGACTTGTGCCAGTTGTGCCCTAACAATGCGAGTATCAACCGGTTGCATGGCGGTGCTTTCGTACACCGCCACAGTATTGCCCCGTGCATCAACTTCAACGACGTAGGGAATCAGCTTGTTTTGCCCCGCAAAGTAGATTGTGCCGCCTGTGGATATGACGCCGATCATCAAACCAATAATACCAACAATACGCCATGTTTTAGCTTGCTGAATATAATCGCCGTAGCGCTCATTCCATTCTCTACGAGCATTTAGATAGGGGGAGTTAATGGATTTAATATCGGCAGATTCTTTTTGATGTTTATTTTTAAATATCATTGTTCCTCACTTTGACTAGGGCTCTTTATTTTTTTTGATAAGGTCTGCTTTCTAATATTACGAGCAGTATCAAAATGGTGTGATTTGCTTATAGTAGCAGCAGCTCCTTTGGCATACGCTGCTCCAAAGGCTTTTGCATAATTAAGACCTTTAGCAAGGCGAGAAGCATTTGATACTTTGTCACCTGAAGCCTCGCCGCCTGAAGCTTCACCGCCTGAAGCCCCGCCGCCTGAAGCCCCGCCACTTAGTGCATTTGGAATAGCGCTTGCATCGTCATCGCGACTTTCTCCAGGCGTTTTCTCTGCGCCAGCTGAAGTTGATGCCGCGCTCAATGTTGCGTTGCCTCCGGTACTCTCTTTTGCAGCCTGATGAGCTGCGGCAACCGTAGCACCAGCACCAGCAACAGCCAGAGCAGCAGCGGCGCCAGCTTTTGCAATTGAGGCAGCCATACCTCGCATATCCGGCGCATTACCAGATGAAACACCGCTAAATACAGATTGGGCTAATGCTGGAATTTTTTGTGCAAGATAAGCGACCATAAAAAGTACGCCAATGATGGCAAATATAGTTCTTACGCTACCTAAACCAGTATTATCTACAATATCCTCTACTAGTTTAATACCAAGCCCTGC
>NZ_CALJAH010000107.1 GCF_938028185.1 uncultured Cardiobacterium sp.
GGCGAGGATGCGCGTCAGTTTGGCGGCAAGTTCGCTTGCGGCGGGGATGAGGTCGCGCTCGCCGCGGGTGAGTGCCGCTTCCCAGGCGGCGCGAGTCCGCGGGATGCCGTCGCGCAGGCTGACGTGTTCGAGCAGGCGGGCGATGATGTCGTCGGCGAGGGTACTGTCGCTGCCGATTTTGCGGTAGTGCAGCGCCATTTGGGTGTAGCCGGGCAGGTTTTTGCGCAGGTATTTGATTTTGGCTTGCAGTTTGTCGGCGAGCAGTGCATGCACGGCGGCGTGGTGCGCGCTCGCGGCGCGTTCGGGGTCGTCGTGCAGGCGCAGGCAGATTTTGCCGTCTTCCAACGTTAAGGCGGGGTAGCCGGTGATGCCGTTGGGCAGGGTTTCTTGCGCGGGCAGTTCGTCCCATTGCCAGTCGGTGATGGGCGCGTCGTCGGCATGGCGGCTTTGGCTGCGGCGGCGGAATTGGGCGGCGGCGCTGTCGCTGTACTCGGCCTGCAAGGCGGCGAGGTCGCGGCTCTCTGCTATCGGCTGGTTTTTCGCGTCCAGCAGGCGGTAGTTCATGCGATGGTGGTCGTCGATTTTCGTCTCATCGAAGGCGTCTTCGGGGATGTCGGTGCCTTTGATGGCGTGGATGGCGGCGCGGATGGCGGCGTGCAGCGGAGCGTCGTCGCCCGCGATGCGTTCGCTCACCGCCTGGGCGAAGGCGGGGATGGGGACGAGCTGCCGCCGCCATACTTTCGGCAGGGCGCGCAGCAGCGCTTCGATTTTCGCGGGCAGCATCGCCGGGACGAGGCGCTCGAAGGCGCGCGCGTCCAGTGCGTTCAGCGCGGGCAGCGGGATGTTGACGGTGATGCCGTCCGCCGCGCCGCCGGGGTCGAAGTGGTATTCGAGGCGCAGTTTTTGGCCGTTGATGGTGAGGCTCGCCGGGTAGTCGGCCTCGCTGACGGTCTCATCGCTGAGCAAGAGGTCGGCCTCGGTCATCGCGAGTGCCGCTTCGCCGTGCTGTTTCGCCCATTGTTCGAGGGTGACGACGCTGTGCACGCTCTCCGGCAGGCGGTTCATATAAAACGCCGCTTGTTGGCTCTCGTCGGCGAGGATGCCGCGGCTGCGCGTTTTGTGTTCGCGCTCTTCGAGGGTTTCTATCAGCGCGCGGTTTTGCGCGATGACGCGCAGGCGGGTGTTGAGGTCGCCGGGGACGAGCGCGTCGTGGATGAAGATTTCGTGGGCGAGCGCCGGGTCGTGGCGGGCGTAGGGGACGTTGCGCCCGGCGACGATGGGCAGGCCGTAGAGGGTGGTGGTTTGGCTGGCGAGCACGTTGCCCGCTTTTTTTGACCAGTGCGGGTTGTGGTATTGGTGGCGGGTGAGGTGGGCGGCGAGGTGTTCGAGTTCGGCAAGTTGGATGGGGGCGCAGGTGCGGGCGTAGGTGCGCTGGGTTTCGACGATGCTCGCCGCCATCACTGCTTGCGGTGGTTTTTTGGCAAGGACGGACGCGGGGAAGAGGCTGAAGCGGCTGTGGCGCGGGCGCAGGTAGTCGCGCTGTTGTTCGTCCCAAAGGCCGACTTGGTCGAGGAAGCCGGTGAGCAGCGCGCGGTGCAGGGTTTCTATCTGCGGGTTTTCCAGCGCCAAGCGGCCTTTGGCACCGTCCGGCAGGTCGTTTTTCGGGGCGGCGGGGTGGGTGCTGTCGAGGTGCAGTTTTTGTTCGCGGCTGTCGCGCAGGAGTTGGTTCACCAGTTCGCGCCATTCGCGCATCCGCTGCGGGTTGAGGTAGTAGTTTTTGCACCATTGGCGCAGGCGGTTGTTGCTTGCCGTGCGCCGTTCGCGCTGGTAGGCGGCAAAGAGGTTGAGCAGGGTTTGGTAATCGCTCGTTTTGTCAGCGAATTCGCCTTGTTTTTGGTCGGCGCGCGCTTCCTGGCCGAAGGGGCGTTCGCGCGGGTCTTGGATGGATAGGGCGGCGACGAGGATGAGCGCGTCTTGCAGGCAGCCGCTTTTTTCGGCGGCGACGAGGATGCGGGCGAAGCGCGGGTCGACCGGCAGGCGCGCCATTTGTCTGCCCAGCGGGGTGAGGCGGCGCGATTCGTCGGTCGCTTGTAGTTCGTAAAGCAGGCGGTAGCCGTCGTTGATTTGCCGCTCGTCCGGCGCGTCAACGAAGGGGAAGGCGGCGATGTCGCCCAGTTTGAGGACGAGCATTTGCAGGATGATGGCGGCGAGGTTGGTGCGCAGGATTTCCGGCTCGGTGTAGGCGGGGCGCTGCGCGTAGTCTTCTTCGCTGTAGAGGCGGATGCAGATGCCGGAGGAGACGCGGCCACAGCGTCCGGCGCGCTGGTTGGCGGCGGCTTGCGACACGGGCTCTATCGGTAGGCGTTGGGTTTTGGTGCGCAGCGAGTAGCGGCTGATGCGCGCGGTGCCGGTGTC
>NZ_CALJAH010000108.1 GCF_938028185.1 uncultured Cardiobacterium sp.
GCATGCGGCAAACCCTGCGTGTCAACCGCTATATGCCGCTTGATACCGCTAACCTTCTTGCCCGCATCGTAGCCTTTTTCCATGGCGGTATCCGTGTTCTTCACACTCTGCGCATCAATAATCAGGAAAGTGGTTGCTTCATGGCGCCCCTGCTTGCGGCGCTCCGCAACTACCTGATTTTTTTAATGCTTCCTCAAGGATGCTGATGCCACTCTCGCGTGGCTCAGTCCATCTCTGGAAGTAGGAATGCACGGTGCGCCATTTGGGGAAATCGCCCGGCAAAGCGCGCCAGGAGCAGCCGGTGCGTTGCAGATAGAGAATGGCACAAAAGACATCGTACAAGTCCACCTGGCGTGGCGCTGTGCGTTTACGGGCACTTTCCAGCAGGGGAAGGAGAGGCGCAAATTGCTCGCGACTGATATCGCTTGGGTAGGTTTTTCTGTTCATGCCGATAGTTTACAGCAGAGGCTAAGACAATGAACACGTTCTAAAGACCGTCTAAAAAATAGCACAGGTATCGGGGCAGGCTATATAAATGCCTTAAACCAGTTATCCAGGAAAGCCATTTCTTCCTCTGTATGAAACCAATGTTCACCATTATTCATGACTGTTAGACTGGCGCCCAGTTTGTGGGCAAAATCTGTTATGGTTTCTAAGGAAGTTAGATTATCGTTCTCTGCGTAAAGAATATTTGTTGGTGTATGCCAGTTTATGGGATGATTTCTCACATAAGAAAGATATTCCCAAGATAACGTTTCTCCAAAGGATGTTTTGATTACCTTTTCTTTGTGCAGTTCTTCCTCTGTTACGTTTGACCAGGCCATCATGTTCAAAATCAATTTTTCCATGTCAACGATGGGCGAGATAAACATGGCTTTTTCAATAGATTTATCCGCTAGCGAGAGCATGGCGTAATAAGCACCGATGCTATTTGCGATCAAGGAAATCTTGCCATATTGCGGCGCGATAAAATCAAAGAATTTTGGAAATTCCTCCTTGGTATCCCAAGGAAAATCCGCTTTGTAATCAAAGCCGATAATGTCATATTCATTGCTAAAGAATTTTTTATAGTAATCGGCTTCTTCGGCATTTCCGCCTTTGCCATGTATGTATATCACGGCATTTTTCATTTTAATTTCCTCGATAAACAGCGGGACGGTCAGCCCGGTAGCAGGAGCATGGGCGGGCTATTTTTGCTTTTGGTATCAGGCGTTCTCAGCGTTCAAGTCTGGCCGACACATTCCCCGTGCCGACGGCGGATTTTAAGTTGGCGACATTGTCAATTTTGCCAAGGCGGGTATAGCGGTACGGCGTAGCGAAACTTTCGTAGAAGATGACCAGGTTGTCGCCCTGCCAGAGCAGGATATCGCCCGCTTCGATGCACCCGACGGCTTCGTCGTTGGTAGGCAGAGTCTGCGGCAGCGCCGTAGGGTGGGGCTTGCCCCACCGCCGCACTATGGCGGATTCTGGGCGTTGTTTACGATTCGGCGGATAAGCCCCTCTCCCTCTGGGACTGGGACAGCTCGCGCAGCAACA
>NZ_CALJAH010000109.1 GCF_938028185.1 uncultured Cardiobacterium sp.
TAGGCGATATTCAGCAGGCCGCCGTCCTGGGTTTTTCCCTGAAAGAGGACGTGGTCGATGGTGGTGCGGGAGACCGTTTCGCCGGTATCTTTGCGGATGACTTCGGGATACTGGCAGGCGGTCAGGGCGTGCATATCGTGCAATGTACCAAAGACGGATTGCAAGGCGGCGAGGCTATGCGCAAAGGGAATGGTCAGGGTATTGACGCCATTTTCCTGATTTTGTGCGTAGAGATAGCGCGGATCTATCATGCGCCCCGCTGCCGGATTGCTGCCGCTAATAATGCAACTAATCAGTCTGCCACTTGCCGGATCATTGACAATTTGCCGGAGTTTTTGGATATGGGGCGAATGCAGCGCTTGCAGACCGATAAAGGTGCGGCAATTATAGTGTGCGGCGATTTGTTGCAGGATGCGCGCCTCGCCGGGATGAATGCCCAGCGGCCATTCGCAATAGATGGCTTTGCCGAAAGGCGCTATTTGTTCGATGATTGCCTGGTGTTGCGGCAAATTGACGGCAACCACCAGCAATTCGATATCGTCACGGGCGGCAAGGGCGGCGGCATCGTCGCTGTAATAGGGCACGCCGTATTTTTCTGCGGATTGTTGCGCTTTTGCCATGCTGCTGGCGGTCAGTCCTTTCAGGGCAAATTGTTCGGGCAATTGGCAGAGCGCAGGGTAATGCGCCATTGCCGCCCAGCCGCCTGTGGCACTCAGGCCGATAATGCCGACGTTTATGGGTTTCATGGGGCCTCCATATATACGGTTATATAAATGTATAAAAGCCCGCCGTATCGGGCAGGCTTTGTTTGGGCAAAGGCTCTTGCTTCAGAAGCCTGCCTGGTGTTCCAGTTTTTCTACCAGCGCGTCATCGAGGTGCAGCGCTTCGGCGAGTTCGTGCAGATAGACGATTTCTTTGCGGTCAAGGTCGCCGCAGACGATGCGCGAGGCAAGGTAGATTTCCGCGGCGAGTGCCGGGTCGTTACCGACGGCGGCGCCGATTTGTTGCGGCGTCGGCGGGTTTTGCATTTGTTGCTCAAGCCAGGCGCGGGCTTCGGCGTCTTCGCCACCGATTTGGCTGAGGATGGCGCTGCTTTCGGCGCTGTCAATGCGGCCGTCTGCCGCCGCGGCGGCAATCATCGCGCGGATGGTCAGCTCGCTCGCCTGCGCGCTTTGCGCGGCGTTGCGCTGTTCGGCAGGGATGAATTGTCCTTGCACCGCCGCGCCTGCCTTGGCGGGCTGGCTGCCCTGGTAGTTTTTCCAGGCGTTGTAGGCGAGCGCACCGAGGGCAGCGATGGAGCCGGCTTGCAGGGCGCTGCGGCCAAAGCCCTTGTTGCCGGTCAGCAGCGAGAGCAGGCCGGTCGCCGCCATGCCGCCGCCGAAGCCTTTGAGGGTATCCTTGTTGATGCCGCCGAGGAGGTTGCCCAGGCCACCGCCCAAACTGCCGCCGAGGCCGCCGTTGCTGCGCTGCTGCGTGATTTGCTGTCCGCCGCCGAGTACCTGATTTAGAATGCTGTTGAAGTCCATCTGTGGCTCCTGTGTGGGTGAAAATGGGCGGTCATCATGTCATGTTTGGGAGTTTTTATGCAATCGCAACCGGTGGGGCAGCGTTATGCGACGGTTTTCGCGCTGATCGTGTTTTTTCTGCTATTTTTTCTGTTTTTTTTCTTTTTTCAGCGGCACGAACAGCAGGCGTATTTGCCGAACGGTAACGCAACGGCCACCGCGGACGGGCTGTCGCTCAAGGTCTCCGGCGACGGCCATTTCCGCACCAGCGGTACGATTAACGGTGAACCGGTGGTGTTCATGCTCGATACCGGCGCGAGTGGTGTCGCCCTGAGCGAGGGGCTGGCGCGGCGGCTGGGCGTTAGCGGGCGCGGGGCAGGGCAGGTCAGCACCGCCAACGGGGTGACGGACGCGCAGTTGGCGCGGCTGGATTCGCTCGCTTTTGGTGGCTGGGAATTTGCCGATGTGCCCGCGTTCATCATGCCGCGCATGGATGACGAGGTGTTGCTGGGAATGCAGGTATTGCGCCATTTCCGCTGGCATCAGGAAGGAGGCGTGTTGCGCTTGCAGCCAACGGATTAGCGGCGCTACTTGTCCACATTTTCTGTGCATAAACGCAGTGGACAAGTGCTTACCCCGCGACTGAAAAACAGTTTTTTCCGTGCGCAGTTTCTGCGCAGGGTTTGTGGCACGGTTGACACAAGTTTGCATGGTTTGATGTTTCTGCGATAGCCACTGCGGATACGGGCGACGAATGGTCACGCAATCGTCGCCCGTTTTTTTATATGGACTGCGTCATGGATGCGACTTAAATATAATGCGCGTCTTTCTTTTGCAACCCTCCATTCCTCATGCGCAAATCCCTGCTTTGTCTCGCCGCCGCCGTTACCGCCTGCGGCATTCACGCCGCCGATATTGAATTACCCGATCTCGGCAATCCCGAAAAACGCATCTTTGTTGGCGACCGTGCGCGCAATATTGGCATGGCGGTTGAAGGACAATTGCGCCAGCGCGGCGAATTGCTGGAACAGCCGGAAATCACCCAATACCTGCGCGCGCTGGGCAATCGCCTCGCGCTGTACGCACCCGCACCATCCGGCTATCACTTCTTTATTATTGACTCGCCCGCCATCAATGCCTTTGCCACCAGCGGCGGTTATATCGGCATCAACAGCGGCCTGATTGCGATGACCGATAACGAAGATCAGCTCGCCGGAGTCATTGCCCACGAAATTGGCCACGTCAATCAATCGCATATCGCCCGCTCCATTGCCAATGCCGAAAAATATGGCTGGATGCAGGCGATTGGCATCCTCGCCGGAATTGCCGCCGCCACCGCAGGAAACAGCCCGGATGGCGCGCAGGCAGCCGTCGCCGGTACCCACGCCTATATCATGGAAAAGAAACTGGAATACTCGCGTGCGCATGAACAGCAGGCCGATGACGTTGCCGCCAAAGTATTGGAAAAAGCGGGATATGACCCCACCCAAATGGCCGTCTTTTTTGAAAAGCTGACCGTAACCGGCAGCCATCCGCCCGAATTTCTCCTGACCCACCCCTTGCCGGAAAATCGCGCCGACCGCCAGCGTCGCAAAAACCGGAAAAGCGGTACCATACACAATCCGCTGGAATACCAATTGGCAAAAACCGCCATCCAGCGCTACAGCCGTCACAAACTGCGCGAATACCGCCCGGAAGACCCCTTTGCCGAACAATACCGGCAATACCTCGAAGCGCAGCGGCGCAATGACCGCGCGATAATGCCGACCATGCTCGTCGCATTGCCGCCAGAAAAAAATGCCCTGTTTGCCCGCCTGCATGGCGAACAGGCGCTGGCAACTGGTAATGCGGCACAGGCTGAAACCCTGCTCGGCAAGGCATGGCAGCGCTGGAAAAACAATGAAAACCTGATAATACCCTATGCCCGCAGCCTGATAACCAACGGCAAAAACCGGGAAGCGGAAAAACTGTTGCAGACACAAATCGCGCGTGATGCAGGCGCAGTCCAATACTATGATCTCTATGGAGATTTACTGGAAAAACAGGGGCGGCGCGGCGAACAGTTTATCCTCACCGCCAAATACTATGCCCTCATTGGCGATTACGAACTGGCGGCCGCACAAGTCGAACGCGCACTGAAAGACCCGACCCTTCCCGCCAATGAAAGACAAAAAGCACGCGCATTGCAAAAACGCTATGAACAATTGCACGAGCAGGACGAAAAATAAACAAAAAGGGCTTTACATTTTTACTGGCACCGCTATAATTCGCCCTGTCTTTAATACAAACGAGGAACCCAAAGATGAGTCTTGAAGCACTCTTTAACCAGGTCGATAATCTGAACAATGACGACTTTGAAGCATTGATCAATCATGTGGACAAACAAAAAAAACGTCGCGCCCGTGACATCCTTGCCGAAGCACAACGCCAGGCATCCCGCTTTATCAATAGCGTCGAAAACAAACCGGCCACACAACGCACCGCCATGCCGCCGCGTTATCGCAACCCGCACAATCATGCCCAAACCTGGAGTGGCATGGGACGCCAACCGCAATGGTTCAAAGAAAACCTCGAACGTGGCATCAGCGAACACGATATGCAAATCTGATTTTGTCAATTGCACGGAAAGGCACGAATCTCGTGCCTTTTTTATTACCCCGAACGGAGTCTGAACATGAGCGACACCATCTTCCATAAAATCCTTGCCGGTGAAATACCCTGCGCCAAAATATACGAAGACGAACAAATCTTCGCCTTCATGGATGCCTTTCCGCAAAGCAGGGGACATAGCCTGATTATCCCGAAAACCTTTGCCCCCGATCTCTTTACCGCCGACCCCGAATCATTGCGGCACATCATCACCTTCAGCCAAAAACTGGCGCGGGCACAGAAAAAAGCACTGAACCCCGATGGCATCAAAATCGTGCAATACAATGGCGAAGCCGCCGGACAAAGCGTCTTCTATTACCATATGCACCTCATCCCGGTATGGGCGGGCAAAAGTCTCGGCGCACACGCACAAAGCCCGGCGGATATAAACGAATTGCGCGAAACCGCCGCTGCCATCGCCGCTGCCCTGTAAAACAAAGCCGGAGAAAAAAATGAGCGCCGCAATCATCGACGGCAAAGCCTTCGCCGCCACCATCCGCGCCCAGGTCGCACAAGAAACCGCCGCCTTCCGCGAAAAAACCGGCATCCAGCCCGGCCTCGCCGTCGTCCTCGTCGGCAAAGATCCTGCAAGTGAAGTCTATGTGCGCAACAAAGGCATCCAGGCAAAAGAAGCGGGATTTAACAGCCTTGAATACCGCCTGCCGGAAAACACCACCCAGGCGGAACTGCTCGCCCAGGTCGCCGCGCTCAACGCCGACCCGCAAGTACACGGCATCCTCGTCCAACTGCCGCTGCCCGCCCACCTCGATGCCGACGCCGTATTGAACGCCATCGCGCCGGACAAGGACGTGGACGGCTTCCACCCGGTGAACGTGGGCCGCCTGTGGACGGGCAACCCCGTCTCCGTCCCCTGCACCCCGCTCGGCTGCGCGCTTATCCTGAAAGACCGCATCGGCGACCTTGCTGGCAAACGCGCCATAGTCATTGGCCGCTCCAACATCGTCGGCAAACCGATGGCGGCGCTCTTGCTCGCCGCCAACGCCACCGTCACCATTGCCCACTCACGCACCGCCGACCTTGCCGCGCGCTGCCGCGAAGCCGACATCGTCATCGCCGCCGTCGGCAAACCGGAACTGGTGCGCGGCGACTGGTTGAAACCCGGCGCGACCGTGCTTGACGTCGGCATCAACCGCATCGCGGACGGCGACAAAACCCGCCTTGTCGGCGACGTCCACTTTGCGAGCGCTGCCGAAGTCGCCAGCGCCATCACCCCCGTCCCCGGCGGCATCGGCCCGATGACCATCGCCTGCCTGCTGCGCAACACCCTGGCGTGCGCGAAAGCATTGCACGCCCTGCACGATTAACCGACAATAACCGCCATTACCAACCCTTCACGGAGACCGCACATGAGCCAAGAAATCGGCTTCTTCTACGGCAGCACCACCGGCATGACCGAAGACGTCGCCTACCGCATCGAAGCCTGCATCAAAGAAAAATTCGGGCTGGAAATCGTGCCGATCAACATCATCGACCTCGACGACCCGAACGATATGTTCCTCTACAAGCGCATCATCCTCGGTATGCCGACCTGGAACTACGGCGAATACCAGGACGACTGGGAACTCGTCGTCGATAAAATCGCCAGCGCCGACCTCAAAGGCACGGTGATTGCCATGTTTGGCCTCGGCGACCAAATCGGCTACCCCGAATACTATCTCGACGCGATGGGAATGCTCGCCGAACAACTGGGCGCACAGGGCGCGACCTTCATCGGTGAATGGCCGAGCGCGGATTACAAATTCACCTCGTCCAAAGCGCTCAAGGCCAACGGCAACTTCATCGGCCTCGCGCTGGACGAAGACAGCCAGCCGGAAAAAACGCAGGAGCGGCTGGAAGCATGGGTTGCACAAGTCATCCCGCAACTGCTCGCCTGAATCCATAAAGAATGCCCGCCCCGCGCGGGCATTTCCTTAAAAACGGCGTAGGGTGGGGCTTGCCCCACCAGCCGCCCCGACCGTAACTATAAAACCACCCCGGAGACCCCATGAAAATCTACCGCTTCCTCACCGGCCCCGACGACAGCAGCTTCTGCCGCCGTGTTACCGAAGCCCTGCAAAATGGCTGGGAACTCTACGGCGACCCGCAACTGACCGGCGATGCCAATGGTCGCTACTGCGGCCAGGCCATCGTCAAAGAAACCGACGCCGCCTACGACCCCGCCAAACCGCTCGGAGACTACTGATGAGCGCCGCCTGGGACGCGATGCGCAGCGGCGCGCCGCACCTGCCCTACGACCCTGACCTCAAGGCGCGCCGCGACCGCTGCCGCCGCCTGCTCTGGCGCTACAACACGCAAATCTCGCCGGATGACCGCACCGCGCAACAGGCGCTGCTCACTGAACTCCTCGGCGCACTACCCGACGGCATCCACATCACCCCGCCCTTTCACTGCGACTACGGCGAGGGTATCCGCTTTGGCCGCAACTTCTACGCCAACAGCGGCTGCACCATCTTGGACGGCGGCGCCGTCACCATCGGCGACAACGTCCTCCTTGCACCCAACGTCGCCCTCTACACCGTCAACCACCCGCTGCACCCCGCGCTGCGCAACGCAACCTGGGAACAAACTGCGCCGATTACCATCGGCGACAACGTCTGGCTTGGCGGCAACAGCGTCGTCCTGCCCGGTGTCAGCATTGGTGACAACAGCGTTATCGGTGCGGGCAGCGTCGTCGTGAAAAATATCCCGGCGAACAGCCTCGCCGTCGGCAACCCCTGCCGCGTCCTGCGACAAATCAGCGACGCCGACCGTGACCAATACGCCGCCTGGGGCATTCACGTCGAATAAACACCGCACCCAAGAACAGGAATTACCATGCAAAAAATCCTTTTCCCCCTGTTACTGCTGGCCGCCAGCACAACCTTCGCCAAAGACGCCGGAAAAGCGGAAACGCCGGAACAAATCGTGCAAAAACTCTATCGCGTCTATCAGGAAGAAAATGCCACGGACAGCGGCGTGTCCTTTGACGACTACGCCAGCGCCGAAATAAAAGCACTCTTTGCCAAAGACGAAAAATTGGCAGATGGCGAAATGGGCTGTATCGATTACGACTTTATCATTCAGGGACAGGACTACGACGCCGCCAGCATCAAACGCACCCTGAAAATCAAAACGCTGGACAAAAACACCGTCGCGGCAACCTTCAAAAATTTCGATGAGCCGACCACCGTCACCTACCAATTCGACTGCACGACGGGAAAATGCCAGATTACCGACCTACTCGAACCAGGCGGGGAAAACAAATCGCCGCGCTCTTTCAAAAAATCCCTGGCGGATTGTTTGGCGGATGTGGAAAAGAATGGCGCAGCGCAATAGCCCATTACGGCAAGCGCAGGGACAATCAAGTAGGGTGGGGCAAGCTCCACCATTCAACCAGATATTGGCCAGATGTTAGTGATGGTGGGCCAAGGCCCACCCTACGGGGCAGAGGAGTTACGGCAAATCGAGGGTTAAGGCCAAGGGCGGTTTATATCCTTTGGCAAACCGCCTTTAGCGTTCTTCCCATTCGGCCAGCCCGGTGGCGCGGGCGACCTGTTTGCGGTAGCGGCGCGCGTAGGTGCGGCCGCCGGTGAAGACGCGGAAGCGTTCCAGTTCGACGCTTTTTGCGCCGTCGTCGCCGATGAGGCAGACCGCCCATTCATCTTCCTTATCCTGCACGACCGCGACCGCCTGCCAGTCGGCGAGCGGGTACGCCGCTTCGATACGGCGAACGCGGACGCGCTCAATGGTGTGACTGGCCGCGCGGTAGCGCCAGTAGCGGCTGCCCGGATAGCGGCTCAGGGCAACGGCAAAAGCGGCAAGGATGGCAAGCGTGGTGAACAGCGACAGGGTGAGCGTGCCTTCGGCGATGGCGAGAGCGAAGACGGCGAGCAGCGGCAGCAGGATGACGCCTGCAAAGATGCGGGCGACGCTGATGATGCGGTTCAACGGTGGCGGGAAGTTGCAATTGCGCCGGGCGCGTTCACCTTTGCGTGGCAGGATGCGGTATTGCGGCGCTTCGCCGCTTTCTTCCGGCATCGCCTTGCCGAGGCGGTAGCATTGCCAGGCGAGCCACAACTGCGGCAGGGCGGCGAAGAAAATCAGCTCCAACATACCGAGGCGTAGCTCGTGGCGCTCGTTCTCAAAGGCGGCGATTTGCGCGTCGTAATCGTAAATGACGCGGTCGCCCACGCGCAGTTCGTACAC
>NZ_CALJAH010000110.1 GCF_938028185.1 uncultured Cardiobacterium sp.
TCTCCCTCCCCTGCAGGGCGAAGCCCGCAGCGGGCGGGTACCCACGCAAAATGCATCCGCATTTTGCGTGGGGCCCGGGGGAGGGCTGGGGAGGGGGTAGCGATAGTCATGCCACCACTGCGACCATTTCAGAAAACACAAACCCAACCATGAGAACCCGGCGAGACCCCAAATTACGCAACTTTGCCCGTGAGCTGCGCAAAGACATGACCAATGCCGAACACTGCTTGTGGCGCCATCTGCGCGGCGGGCAACTGCAAAACATCAAATTCCGCCGCCAGTATGTCATTGGCAGCTATATCACCGACTTTGCCGCTCCCGAAATCAGATTAATCATCGAACTGGACGGCGGGCAGCACGCTGACCAACAATTTTATGATCAGCAAAGAAGCAAATTTCTGCAAAAACAGGGCTACCGCGTATTGCGATTCTGGAATCACGACGTACTGCAACAAACAGAAGCCGTATTGGCGGAAATTCTGAAACATTGCCCACCTCCGTGCTGAAAACCACACCGCACCCCCACCCCGGCCCTCCCCCGCTGCGGATGCTGGCGCATCCTGCAGGGGAGGGAGTCAAGTCCGCAACCATAATCCCCCATGTTCTTCTACCAATACATCCTCATCCCCTGCCTCTGCGCCCTGACCACCGCCACCGCTGCCGCTCCCATCGGCGCGCTCATTGGCTGGCGCCGCCTCGTGTACTTCGGCGAAGCGCTGTCGCACGCCTCGCTGCTCGGCATCGCCCTCGCCCTCTGGCTCGGCCTGCCGCCCGCCGTTGGCATCTGGAGCATCACCCTGCTCTTGGTGCTGCTGCTCCACCTCATCGAACGCAGCGGCCGCGAAAACCCGAGCAACATCCTCGGCAGCCTGTCGCACATCGCCCTCGCCTTGGGCTATCTGGTGATGTCGCAAATGGAAAACGTGCGCACCGACCTGCTCGCCTACCTCTTTGGCGACATCCTCGCCACCACGCCGCGCGACCTCGTCACCATCGCCATCGCCGCCGCCGTCTCGCTTCTTACCCTGCGCGCGCTGTGGCAACCGCTCATTCTCATGACTACCAGCCCCGCTATTGCCAAAACCGAATACCCGGCGAGCGACAAATACGACCTCGTCTTCCTGCTGCTCATCGGCCTCTTCATCGGCACCACCGTGCAATACTTCGGCCTGCTGCTGGTCATCGCGCTCCTGATCGTGCCCGCAAACACCGCCAACCGCCTCGCCAAAACCCCGGAACAAAGCGCCGCCATCGCCGCCGTCCTCGCCGCCATCGCCACCATCTGCGGCTTCATCCTCGCCTACAACGCCGACCTGCCGGTCAGCCCGGCCATCATCGGCGTCGCCGGCGTGCTCTACTTCGCCGTGCTGATACACACCCGCGCGGGGCGGAAACGCGCTGCCAAACCCTAAAACATTTACCATTTACAAGCATGAAATGCTCCGCTACCATGCGCCGCCAATTTTCACAAACAACACGCAGGAGAGCGAAAATGGCCAAAGAATTCAAAGCCAAAACCCACTACACCCCAAAGAAAGGCGAAGAATACATGAGCGATGCGCAACTCGCGCACTTCACCCGGCTGCTGACCGACTGGAAAAACGAAATCGTCACCGACAGCGACCGCACCAAAGAACATCTGCGTGACGACCGCGCGCCGACCGCCGACCTCAACGACCGCGCCACGCAAGAAGAAGAATTTTCGCTGGAGCTGCGCACCCGTGACCGCGAACGCAAACTGCTGCACAAAATCGACCGCGCGCTGGAGCGCATCGCGCGCAAAGACTTCGGCTGGTGCGAACGCTGCGGCGAAGAAATCGGCTTCCGCCGCCTCGAAGCGCGACCGACCGCCGAGCTCTGCATCGACTGCAAGGAAATCGCCGAGCGGCAGGAGCGCAACTTCCACGACAACCGCTAATTGCCAGATACGAAAAAGCCCGCAACCGCGGGCTTTTTTATGCGTGTCATGCGGGCATTACTGCTTCGCCCACGAGCGGAAACTGTTGGCATTGCGCGAGCAGAGAATCACCTTGCCGCTACCGCTGAATTTCAGCACGACCGCCTCGCCACTGGTGACGCTGTTGACCAGGTTGCCGAGCATACCGCGGCTCGCGCCGGTCGTCACCGACAATTCATAATGCAGCCTGCTGTCCCAGGCGACGACGTGACCGTTGTCAATAATGACCGGACTTTGTGGCGTGACTTCGAGGGTAAAGAGAGAACCGAAGCCGTTAATCACAATCTGCCCCTCGCCGGAAGTTTGCCCGATGAAAAAGCCGCCGGTACCGGCAAAAAGCGCGGTGCCGAGGCTCTGCATCCGCGCGGTGAGTTGCACCCGCTCGCTGGCGGCGAGATAGGCGCCGTCGTTGAGGTTGTACTGGCTCTTGCCGACGTCCAGCACCTCAATCCCGCCCGGCATCATCGGCGCGAGCAGACAGTCGCCGTCGCCACGTTCGGCGCGAATATGCTGCTGGAAAAAGCTCTCGCCATTGGCCAGGCGACGGGTGAGCGCGCTCAAAAAGCCGCCCTGCATCTGCCCGCGCAGCTCAAGATTGGCCTCCATCATCACCATCGCGTCGCTCTCGCAATAAATGCTCTCGCCGCGACGCAGGCTGACGTGAAGAAAGGGATCGAGTTCGCCGGTGGGCGTGAAAACTGGCATGGTTGCTCCTCTGACAAAAAAGATGATGTTCCGGGGCCGGTAACGGCGAAGACTAGCCATTATATCGGGCGAAACCGGTGAAAAAGCGAAACGCAGCAGGACGAGGCAGCGCGTGCCGTGGGGGAGACAGTTGCGATAAGATGACCGCCCCCTTAACCCGCATCGGAGACCCGCATGAAAGCCGTATTTCTTGACCGCAACACCTTCTCACCGTCCATCGACCTGCCCGCGCCGGAAGGCGTCAGCGACTGGCAGGTGTTTGATGCCACGCCGAACGACACCGCCACCGTGGTTGAGCGTCTGTGCGGCGCGCAAATTGCCATCAGTAACAAGGTGTTGTTGACGCGCGACATCATCGCCCAATCACCCGAACTCAAGCTGATTCAGGTCGCCGCCACCGGCGTCAATAACGTGGATGCCGAGGCGTGCAAAGCGCACGGCGTGCAGCTCGCCAACGTCGCCGGATACTCCACGACATCCGTCGCCGAGCATACCTTCGCCGCCATTCTCGCCGCGCTGCGCGGCCTCATTCCCTATCATCAGGCGGTGATTGACGGCGACTGGCAGCGCGATGGCCGCTTCTGCCTCAATGAACTGCCGATTATCGACCTCGCCGGCAAGACGCTCGGCCTCGTCGGCGTCGGCAACATCGGCAGGCGCGTCAGCGAAATCGCGCGCGCCTTCGGCATGGAAGTGCTGTGGGCGGAGCGCCGTGGCGCCGCGCCGCGTTCGCCGGATTACACGCCGTTTGCCGACGTTTTCGCCCGCGCCGACATCATCAGCCTGCATTGCCCGCTCAACGATGCCTCGTTTCACCTGCTCAACGCCGACACCCTCGCCCTGTGCCAGCGTCAGCCGCTGATTCTCAACATGGCACGCGGCCCGGTCGCCGACAGCGCCGCCGTCGTCGCCGCCTTGAACGCGGGCAAACTGCTCGGCTACGTCAGCGACGTCTTCCCCGACGAACCACCGCCCGCCGACGAGCCGCTGCTCACCCTGCGCGCCCACCCGCGCGTCATCTTCACCCCGCACAACGCCTGGGCCAGCGTCGGCGCGCAGCGCGAATTGTGGCGCATCCTCTGCGCGCAAGTGGCGGCATTCATTGCAGGAAAATGACAGGATGGAAAGCCTATCTGTTATCATAGCCGCGTTTTTGCAAAACGAGGAATGAAATCATGCGTCTATGGTTGGCAATCCTGCTGACTGTTCTGACGACCGGAATCGTCCGCGCCGAAGACTATTACTTGGACGCGCCGGTCGTCACCGCCAGACTCTACAACCGCGAAGCCGAACTGGTCCGCGAAGCGAAAGTCACCGTGCACAAGCCCGGCGCACACCGCATCATCGTCTCGCCGCTGCTCAGCGACAACATCGCCAACGTCTCGCTCGGCATTGACGGCGCGCGCCTCACCGGCCAGGGAATGCGGCCATTGCCCGCCCAGGACGCGACCGAGCCGCTGGTGCACCAGGCGGACGAAGCCGAACAGGCGCTGACCATCACCCGGCAAAGCATCGAAGACAACCGCGACATGAGCCGCGCCCTCATCCAGCGCCTGCAAGGCCACGGCAGCTCGGTCAGCGAAGTACAGCGCCAGCTCGACACCCTCGCCCGCCTGCGCGAAGACCTGCTCAAAACCGAACGCGAGCAGCAGGACGAACTGCGCCAGCTCAAAGAACAACTCGTCTGGCAAAACAAGGGACGCGACAGTCGCCAGTACGCGGGCGTGTTCGACATCTACAGCGACCGCATCGGCGAAGTCACCCTCACCCTGCGCGAACGCACCGACAAAGCCTACTGGCAACCCTACAGCGAATTCTCCCTCAACACCGAAAACGGCGAACTGGACATCCGCGCCTACGCGCAAGTCGTCCAGCAAAGCGGACTGGACTGGGACAACGTCGAAGTCAGCCTCTCCTTCGCCCCGCCGGACTACCAGGACACCCCGGTGCTGCAAAGCACCAACGTCGCCGTCGCCGACCGCACCGTCGCCGCCGTCCTCGGCGAAAACAACGCGCCCTTTGGCATCGGCGCGACCACCGCCAAAAACAACAGCCCGACCGTCGCCAGCGCCGACAAAAACGAAGCGACCGCGAGCGAAAACGACGTCGCCATCTCCGGCGTGGACTTCGACGTCAAAATCCCCGGACGGCACAACCTCGCCACCTCGCGCGACCGCTACCAGCTCACCTACTGGCAGAACCGCAGCCGTACCAAACTCTACAGCGCCGCCTACGCCTGGGTCGAAAGCAGGGCGCTGCTCGTCGCCGAATGGCAACAGCCGGACGGCTACGGCTTCTACCCCGGCTACACCAACTTCTTCCGCGACGGCAACCGCATCGGACAAATGCGGCTGGATCGCACCATGCTGGAGCGCAGCCGGCAAATCATGAGCTTCGGCGAAGACCCGCACACCGAAGTGCAATACAGCATCCCGCCGGGCTACAACATCGGCAACGGCCTCATTCTCAAAGACCGCATGGAAAAACGGCAGACCGTCACCCTGCGCAACAGCGGCAAAATCCCGCGCGCAGTGCGCCTCTACGCGCGCCTGCCGATTGCCAGCCAAAGCGACGTCACCGTTGAGCCCAAATTCAGCCCCAAACCGGACCAGGAAAACGTCGAAAACGTGCGCGGCATCGTCCTCTGGGAAAAACACCTCAACCCCGGCGACACGCTGCGCATCGAAAACAGCTACGACGTGCGCTACCCCGAAGGCAAACGGCTGGTGGGCATTGACTGAGCGGCTTTTGCAAGAAACATCCGGTGGTGTCCAGAAAAGAACGCTGACATCCCGCCGTGCGGCAAAAATCAGCCCTTTGCCATCGCCCATTCCCGCGCAAGGTGCGTCAGCCCCCGTAGCGGGGAAAATTGGGGGAGGGGGTAGCATCAATGACACTACC
>NZ_CALJAH010000111.1 GCF_938028185.1 uncultured Cardiobacterium sp.
CGCCAGCCGTAGGGTGTGTGGCCGCGCAGCGGACACGCACGCGGGAATTTTGCATTGGGAAACGCGTGCGTGCCTGCGGCACACACCCTACTCGTAAATTCTCGAAATTGCGGGGCAGTAGCGAGATTCGCCAGCCGTAGGGTGTGTGGCCGCGCAGCGGACACGCACGCGGGAATTTTGCATTGGGAAACGCGTGCGTGCCTGCGGCACACACCCTACTCGTAAATTCTCGAAATTGCGGGGCAGTAGCGAGATTCGCCAGCCGTAGGGTGTGTGGCCGCGCAGCGGACACGCACGCGGGAATTTTGCATCGGGAAACGCGTGCGTGCCTGCGGTACACACCCTACGTTCATTCATCATCAGCAGCTAATATCCATGTCCCGTTATCGCAGAAACTTTATCGCCGGTGGCACGTTCTCACCGTCAAACTTGCCCATCCGCAATCGCGCCTGTTGGTTGCGCATATTGACCTGTTGCGTGCCGCTTATGCGGTTACGCAAAAACGGTATCCGTTTCGGACGGTTGCCATTTGTGTCATGCCCAATCATCTTCATGCGGTCTGGACGTTACCGCCGGATGATGCAGATTATTCTTTGCGCTGGCGGCTGATCAAAACCCGCTTTTCGGCGCATTTTCCGTCTGCCGCTCTGTCTGTCAGCAAACAGCGTCGGCATGAGCGCGGTATTTGGCAGCGCCGTTTTTATGAACACACCGTGCACGATGCTGCCGATTTGCAGCGTTGTGTGGATTACGTCCATTTCAATCCGGTCAAGCATGGCTTTGTTGCCCGCGTGCAAGAGTGGCCGTATTCGTCGTTTCATCGCTATGCACAAGCCGGATGGTTACCGTGGGATTGGGGCGGTACACGCGAGGTCATGACGGCGCATTGGGGCGAGTAGTGGTCGCTGCAAAATCGCGCGACAGCGGCGAGATTCGCCAGCCGTAGGGTGTGTGGCCGCGCAGCGGACACGCACGCATTGTTGCCGCAAAAAGCGCGTGATAGCGGTGATAAACGACGTCCACGGTGTCATCGCAAGTGGTGAAAAAAAGCCGGAGCAATCCGGCTTTTGGTGGGTGAGCGGGTATCAGGGGCTTTGTGTCGCGTTGGCGGCGGAGGGCGCGTATCGTTTGGCGCGGTATTCGGTTTCGAGTAGTTGCAAGACGGCGGCGGCTGCCACATCGCCCCGCTCGGCGGCGCGAGACAGCCAGCGGCGGGCATCGACGCGGTTGTCGTGTTCGAGGTAGATCATGCCCACCTGGTACTGTCTGGCGGCATCGCCTTTGGTGCCGGCTTTTTCCAGCCACGGCATCGTGGCGGTTTTGTGGTATTTGGCGGCCGCCAGGTTGTCGTAGTAGCGCAAGGCCAGGGCGATTTGCGCGTCGCCATGTTCTTGTTCGGCGGCACGCCGCAGCCAGTAGTCTGCCTCGGTCGGGTTTTGGGCGACGCCTTCGCCTTTGCGGTAGCGCAGGGCCAGTTGGTATTGCGCACTGGCACTGCCTGCTTCTGCCGCCTGTCGTAGTGCGGCGGCGGGCGGGGTGGTTTCTGCTGTCAGGGCGTCAATGGCGCGCAGGACGGATGGCGCTTGCGGGTTGTCCTGCGCGGCGGCGCGTTGTAGCCAGTAGCGGGCGGTGGTGTATTCGCCGCCGCTGAAGTAGGTCATGCCGACTTGATAGCGGGTATCGCGTCCGCCCGTCGCTGCTGCTTTGTCCAGCCATTGGTGCGCGGTTTTGGGGTCTTTGGGGGAGCCGCTGCTGCCGTGGTAGTAGTGCTGTCCCAGCCAGTATTGGGCGTCAAGGTCGCCGTTTTCTGCCGCCTGTTGCAGCCAGTAGTCTGCTTCCCGCCGGTTTTGGTGAACGCCTGCAAGGTGGCGCAGCGACAGGCGGTATTGGGCGGTGGCGTCGCCCGCTTTGGCTCTTTGGCGCAAGGTGTCAAAGGCTTCAAAGACGGGATAGATGTCTTTGAAGCATTGTCCGGTTTGGATCATGAGCAGGTCCGGCACGACGAAACTGCCGCCATCGGCGGCTTGTTGTAGCCAGTGTCGGGCGGCGGCGATGTCGCCGCTGTCGTAGTATTGTCGTCCCAGACGGGTTTGGGCGGTCGCGTCGCCCTGGGCCGCGTCGCATTGTCGCCGGTATTCGGCTCGTGCGCCGTTTGGCTCGGCGTAGTAGCAGGGCAGGAGGCCTTGCGCCCCGGTATCGCCTGCTTCGGCGCGCCGTTGTAGTTCGGCGGTTGCGGCGACGGCATCGCGCGGCGGGGCGGCGCTGTGGTCCGGGGCGGGCGGGCGTTTGGCGTGCTGCAAGCCGTCAATTTTTTTCAGATAGAACTTCGCGGTGCTGTCGCCCTGGTCGGCGGCTTTTTGCAGCCAGCGGCGGGCGTTATCGTAGTCGCCATTGGAATAGTAGCGCCAGCCAACATGGGATTGTTCGCCCCGACCGCCTTGTGCGGCGGCTTTTTCCAGCCACATGAATGCGGCAGCACGGTCTTTCCCGAAACCCGACCCGCCGTCATAGTAGCGCTCGCCCAGCCAGTATTGGGCATCGGCGTCGCCGTTTCCTGCTGCCTGTTGTAACCAGCGGTTTGCCGTTTCCTGGTCTTGTTTGACGCCATCACCCAGGCTGTAGCGGAAGTAAAGCTGGTACTGCGCCCGGGCGTCGCCCGCTTCGGCGCGCCGTTGCCATTCGGCGGCTTCGGCAGCAGGGTCGCGTGGTGGTTCGGCGATGGCATCACGCGGCGATGCGGCGGTGGGATCTTGGCGCTGGTGGTTGGCAAGCGCCCTTTTGGCCGCCAGGTCGCCCTGGGCGGCGGCGGCCTGCCACCATTGCAATGCGGTTTTTTCGTCACGCGGGACGCCGTCGCCACGGGCATA
>NZ_CALJAH010000112.1 GCF_938028185.1 uncultured Cardiobacterium sp.
TTGAGCATACTGGGACTGCTGTCAATAAAACCGCCGTCGGCATCTTTACTGTAAACCGGCGAGAAAATAATGACCGATCGTTCCGCGCCTTGCAAGGCGTGCACCGTGCCGACGGTCATGCTGTCTTCGCCCTGACCAACAGCAATCCCTTGCTCGCGGCAGGCTTTGCCAATCGCCCGCACTTGTGCGCCAAAAGGCGTTACCACGCCGACGATTTGATGCAGCGGCAAATCATAAAACGATTCCAGTGTTGCACGTTGAGCGGCAAGCCATTGCGCAATCGTTTCCGCTTCTTCCTGATTGTGGCGGCTGCCACCATTGGTTTTCTGGCAATGCCCGGCAATATGCCAATAACCCATTGGCGGCAGGCTGTCCGTTTGCAGTTTTTTGCCACGTTTGGGCTGCAAATTCCCCTTGTAACAAAGCGTATTGCAATAGGCGATAATCTCATCAAAACAGCGGCGGTGTTCATAAAGAAACATTCCACGCGCCAATTCAGGATTGTAATGATAGCGGCTGCGCGTTTGTGCAATTTGCATGACGCTGCCGAAAGCGACCGATTTGCCCAGCTCGCATAGCGCCTGATAATGGTCAGTATCATTTGTGCCATTGAGCAATCCCGCATGGCGCATATTGCCAATATCCACCGCTGGCGGTAGCGACCAAATCGGTGCAATTTGCAGGGTGTCGCCAATAACCAGCGCTTTTTGCGCCAATGCAAAGGATGCCCCGGCAACTTCCGGGCGTACTTGCCCCGCCTCATCGACAATCAATAAATCGGCGAAGTCATACAGATAATCCGTGGAGAAGGAATTGCCGCCTTCATGGCGGGAAACTGTCATTTCGTTGGGCAGCATGAAAAAGGTGGAGACAATGCACGGCGTTAATTTCATGCGGCGTCGCCAACGCGGCTCCAGCGCTTTGCGTCCCGTTTTGCGTTTTTCTTTTTCCAATTCTGGCAACAGCGTTGCCATTTCCAACAGCCAACGTCCTTCCCAATAATGCGTCGCCAGTTGGAAGATTTTGAAACGAATATGGGTATCGGCGCGCGCATCGCATTCCTGCAAATCGCATTCTGCGGCGGGTTTGTCCAGCTTTAGCGGCTGCAATACCGTTTGCCATTCTTTCAATCTTTGTTGCAAGGCTTGCTTGAGTTCCTCACCGCGTGCGAGTAGCTGCGCTTGCGCTGCTAATTGTTGCTGCAATTGCGTGGCAAGGGTTTTGATTTCTGCTTCGATGGCATCTAGCGATTTCCCTTGCGGCTCGGCATAAGCGGCCGGCCATATCGTTTTTAAGAACAGGCGGGCGAGGCGCAGCCGTTTTTTTGCGACCGGCGGCAACCAGGAAAAGAAAGCATACAAAAGCGATTCTTTGGCGCGATAGTTTTCCCATTCATCTAGCAGCGTATCTATTTTTTCTTTTTCTGTTTCCGTGGCTTTATATTCTTGGCGGATTTGGTTCAATGCTTCCTGGTAATTATCGTCCAATGCTTTTTTCATTGCATTACGCGCACGGGATAGATGCGCCCAGGCATTCTCAATATCCTGCAGTTTTAAGACTTCTTTTTGCAATGCTTGATGCAGAGCATTGACCGCTTCTTGCACGCTGCTGATAGCGGGGAAAGCATTGGCGGCGGCTTGCAAATAGGTCGCTTGCGCATGGTAAAAGTATTCGTCGCTTTCGACTTTCTCGAAAAAGCTGCGCGTTTGGTATTTTTTCGCCGCCGCTTCTTCTTTGCCACGCGCGGGAAAGTAGGCGCCAAAACTTGCGATATCGGGCAACCAGCGTCCGGCAAAAATACCGCTGCCACGGGCGAAATCCTTACCGAAGGCGTCGATGATATTGGTTACTGCCTGATTGTTGGTGGAAGCGGCGACGATGACCGGCGGCTCGCTTTCTTTTAGCGCCGCTTCTGCCCAAAGACTGGCGACGACGGAAAGCAGCAGCGTGGTTTTACCGGTGCCGGGCGGGCCATTGACGGCGAGGATGTCGCCATGCGCGCTGTGCAATAGATGGGCGAGCGCATCGCGTTGTGCTGCTGCCAGCGGGTATTGGTCGCTGGCGTGCGCCAGTCTTTCCGTAAAAGCGCTGTGTGCGGGCAGGCAGGGTTCGGTGGGGGTGAGGGCGGCGCGGGCATAATTGGCAAAGAGCGGCGCAGCGGGTTGTTCTTTCTGCAAATGGTCATAGAGGGCGAGGATGTGCATACTCGCTTTAATCATGCTTTTTTTGAGCAGATAGCCATAATTGGCGCGCTGGTATTCATTGTTGTCCAGCCAATCGTGGGCGACGCCATCGAGGAAGCAATGGCAATCCGCCAGCCAGCTTTGCCATTCCCGATAAAAAGATTCGTCATCAAGCGGCGCGCCGTTTTCGTCATATTCCGGCACGCCGGGAATCGGATTGCGGCTTAGCCATTCATCGCGCTGGGCGACACTGCCAATGGAAAAACTGCCCTCGTCAATTGGTTCCAAAATATCGCGCGGCATAATGGTTTGTGCGCTGGGATAAATTCTGCCATCGCGATATAACAGGGCGGGGGTAATAATTGGTGTGATTATCGGCGGATTGCCATTTTCTGCCACAACACCGTGTTGTAAAGGGGCGCAATAGACTTCAGGGCGCAGGACAATTTCGACGAAATGGGTTTGCGCTTTTTCATCGGCAAAGCATTTCTCTACAATTTCCGCCGAGGCAATACCGCTCGCCAAGGTTTCTGGCGAAAGTTGCAGAAACGCGCCACAATCTTGCAGACGAAATGCGCCTTTGCTGGTTTCGGCATCGGCGAGGGAATTGCGCCAGTATTGGGCGAAGGCGAGGGTTTCGGTTTGCATGGTGCTGTCCTGATGGCTGGGGATTTGAATTTATACATACAGGATAAGCACTACCCTGTATGTATAAATGAGAGAAGCTGCGAGATGGATTAGCGAAGAATAGCGTATCCCAATATAGATATGCTGAATTGATTTTGCTGTTGGGTTACGCGCTGTGCGTTAATCCAATCCGCAACGAGAAAAAATTAAATCCATGTGCCTATAGAAACCATTCTTTGCTGGATGGCACGATCGAAAATACCCCTATTAAGATCAAAGTTTTCCATCTTTTCTTTACCTTCTGTTATTTGATCTATTACATTATTCCATGTAATGAACTGTTCTCTATGTAATGCTTGATTTAATTCAATCCAACAGCTGCCATTAAAGCCATTGTCATTCTCAAAATTATAGAGACACGACTTGCATCCATAAAAAAATCCTATTTTCCCTGATGGAGTTTCTAACAATATTGCCATAGAATGACAAATTCTTTTATCCTCTAAAATATCTTCCTTACAAAACATACAAGGTAGTGGCCTATATTCGTCAGGTATATGTA
>NZ_CALJAH010000113.1 GCF_938028185.1 uncultured Cardiobacterium sp.
TGCGGCCCGGCGTGGCGGACGGCAGTCACCCGCCGGCGCCGTTGCCGGATGCCGATGGCCGCGTCCATTTCCAGCCCTACGGTGCAGTCGCGGCTGGCGGTCAGAACAACCTCACCGGGATGATCAACCGGGGCGGCAACGTCTTCAACGGCAACCCGAACGGCAACGGACAGAATCCGGCGCCCGCCCAGCCGCAGCAGCAGCCGACGCGCTGGCCGGTTTATACCCTGCCGGTGACGACCATGCTCACCGGCGCGGTGACGCTGACACCGATGGTGGGGCGGGTGCCGGTCGGCGGCAACGTGCATGACCCGTTCAAGTTCCAGGTTGAGCTGGGCGCGGACAACCTCGCCGCCAATGGCCACCGCATTCCCGGCGTGGTCAAGGTCATCGCCGCCGGTACCGTGGTTGGCAACCGCGAGCAGGAATGCGTGCGTGGCGCGATTCAGGTGCTGACCTTCATCTTCAGGGACGGCCGCATTCACACCGTCGGCGACGGTGCGAGCCGCGACAGTAACGGCGGTCTCGGTTATCTCGCCGACCCCTGGGGCAAGCCGTGCATCCGTGGTACCTACATCAACAACGGCAGCGAGTACCTGACCTCACGCGCCACCGCCGCCTTCCTTGAAGGGCTGGCCGGTGCCTACGGCAACGCGCAAATGCGCCGCACCACCGATGCCAACGGCTTCCGCGACACCTACATCAGCGGCAACACCTACCAGTACGCCGCCTCACAGGGCGTCGGCAGTACCGCCGCCGAGATTGCCGCCTACGTGCGCGAGCGGGCGATGGACGCCTTTGACGTCGTTTATGTACCGCAGGCGCACAAGGTACAAATCATCCTCGAACAGCAGGTGGACATCGACTACGACACCCAGGCGCGCAAGGTGTCCTACCTGCGTCATTCCGCCAACGGAGCCCGCCATGACGACTGAACCCTGCACCCGCCCCCTCCTGCTTGCCCTGATGCTGACACTGGCCGCGTGCAGCAAGGGGCCGACACTGTTGCCCGACGAAGGGCCGACCACCAAAGAAATCTGGCAGGGCAACTACCGCGAGAGCCGTGAAGACGGCGGCAGCCGTATCCCGGATGGAGGCTATCCGGTCGCGGGCGAACCCGTCAGCACGGTCGGCAGCCGGACGGCGATGAGCGCCGTTACCGGCAGCCACTTTGACGAGCTCAACCAGGACTTCAAGGAAGTTCCCAACCCGAAAATCCTCGGCTACGTCTATGCCCACTACAACAGCACCGGCATGGCGGTACCGGGCTACTTCACCTCGTTCCGCCTCTACCGGGTCAATCACAACGCGCTGATGCGCGAAGGTGCCGCCGAAGGATGGGCGCGATGAGCGGCACGGCGCGGATGCACCCCCTGAAAAATTTCTTCCTCCGCGCGACCGGCATTGCGCCGCTGGTCGGCCCCATCCCGCTGTTTGAAGAAGACTACCGCGACCTGTTCAAGGCAGAGACCAGCTTTGCCGACTACTTCCCGGTGGAAGGCTACGACAGGCAAAACGGGGTGTTCACGATGGTCGATGGCATCAACGTCGGCGCGGTATGGGAATGCACCCCGGCCGACATGGATGCCAAGCCGGAGGAGACGCTCGCCGCCTTCAATGACGTACTGGCAAAGGCGCTGTCGCAACTGCCGCAGGAAAAGGACAATCCGGACAACCCCTACATCGTGCAGATTTACCTGCAAAACGCCGACATCGACAACCTCGGCGACCACCTCCACGCCTGCCTGCCGCAGCATCTGCGCGAGGACAAATTGTCGCTGGATGTGGTGCGCCTCCTGCGCGAGCACAGTGACCTGCTGACGCACGAGCTGGGGGCATTCCAGGACACGCGCGTCGCCCAGGAAAAGGGCTGGCGCGTCGCCACGCAGAAAATCTACGTCTGCATCTACCGCCTGGAGAGCGAGGCGTACTGGAAGCGGCAACGCAAAACTCCTGCGAAAAAACTGCTTGATGACGTCGGTGCCTTCCTCGGCGCCCTGAACGGAATGCGCATCCAGGCAAAACCGCTGGACGGTTACGGCCTTATCCGCTGGCTTGCTCCCTACTTTGCCGCCGGACATGACAAAGTCACCAGCCGCGCCATCTACGACGACAAACAACAACTGGCCAACTTCGACCTGGGGCAGGAATGCTTTGCCATCCAGCCGGAATACTGCAAGAGCGAGGATGCCGGGGAGCGCGGCATCTGGAAATTCGGCGACCGCTACCTGCGCTACCTCACCACCCACGGACTGGAGGCGGTGCCGGAAGACGGCTGCCTCAGCATTGGCCGCGAAGGCGACGCCTCGCCGTGGGAGCAGATGCCGCCGGGGACGATGATGGTGTGGACCATCGCGCCACAGCCGAAAGTGATGCTGGACGGGCGCATCGATGCCATCAAGGCGACCGCGCAAATCAGCACCTCCAGCGAAGCGGAATACACCCTGGAGCAGGCCGATACCGCCAAACTGGAATGCCTGCGCAACGGCCAGCGCATCTTCTACACCCAGGTGGGTGCTTATATCTCCGCTCCCGATTACGAAACCCTGCTCGACCGCACCCTGGTCGCCGGCGACACCCTGCTCAAGACCAACTGTTTGAGCTTTATC
>NZ_CALJAH010000114.1 GCF_938028185.1 uncultured Cardiobacterium sp.
CGCGCAGCGACAAGCATTGCTTGCGAAGCAAGAGAGAGGGGCTTATCCGCCGAATGGCAAACAGCGCCTAATGCCTTATTTTCCTGCATAAATTCTGTTATTTGCGGTCGCGTTCCGCCTGGGCAAAAAAGCTACTGTCTTGTGCAGGATTTCATTGCTGCGTTTGCGTTCGTCATGCTCGCGTTCCAGCGCCTCGATGCTTGCGGTGCCAAGCGCGTAATGCCCACAGCCACTTTGGCGCGTTTCAATCCATCCCATTACCATAGTCATTTCAGATTTTGTATTTACGGAATGGCTTTGGCCGTTTGTTTTCAGGACGCATAACAAAAGAGGGAAGCCACTGCCTGCTACGTCGTGGAAAAAGGAGGGAACCCACAACGCGCCAGCAGCGCTTCCCGTGGCGTGAGTGTAACGGCTTGATTGTCGCGTTGCAATGCGGCATCCGTAGTTTCGCGGTTGGCTTGTAGTGGCGGAATACGGTATTTTTGTATCGCGGCATTGCCGCTTTCTTCATATACATAAAATGTCGCCAGATACGGCGGCTTGTGTGAATGGGTCTTTTTATTTAGGAGTATTTGTATGACTTTCGCTTATTGGTGCGTTTTTATCGCCATTTTTCTGCCGCTGTTTTGTGCGACTTATGCCAAGCGCCTCGCTGGTTTTACCGCCGCCGACAATCACAATCCGCGCGATTTGCTCGCCCGTGCCACTGGCAAGGCGCAGCGGGCGAATGCGGCTCAGCAAAACAGTTATGAGATTTTTCCGCCGTTTGCCGCCGCAATCATTATTGCCCATATCAGTGGCGGCACATCGCAGGCGGTCATAAATTTTTGGGCAGCACTTTTTATCTTGAGCCGTATCGCCTTTATCTATTGCTATATCAGCGACCGCCCCACCTGGCGCTCATCTTTTTTCGGCGTCAATTTGCTTTGTATCGTCGCGCTCTTTATTGCGGCGGCGTAATCACATATGCCACTTCGTGCGCTTCGTCGTAGCCCGGCAGCTCCAGTTTGCCGAGCAGGTGACGGATGACGTCTTCCGGCACGGCGTGGGCGCGCTGTTTGTTTTGCTGCAAGAGTTGCGGCCACGGCACTTCGAGGTAGGTGATGTGGATGCGGGCGCGGTAGTCGGCGAATAGCTGCGTCCATTTGCCGCGCAGCTCGCGCGTCAGGTTGGTGGCGTTAAAGACGAAGCTCTCGCCCGCGCGCAGGTGGATGCGCGCCTGTTCTTTGGCGAGCTGGATGACGCGGCCATTGCTTTTTTTGTCGGTCGGCTCAATGTGGTTGGCGCGGCGAATGTCATCGAGCGATAGCACCGGCAAATCGCGGTAGTGGCGGGCGATGTAGGTGTTTTTGCCGCTGCCGGGCAGGGCGCTCATCAGGTAAACATCGCAACGGAAATCGTCGTAGGGCTGGTAATCCGGCGTGCTTTCCGGGTGGTTCAAATAGTGGTAGCGCGCGTGGTGGCTGGCGAAGGTGAAGGGCGCGCCCCAGCAGCGGTTTTCTTCGCACAGCGCCTGGAACAGCGCGATTTTGTCGAGCAAGTCGGCGGTATCAGGGCAAATGCGGCCAAGCACGTCGGCTTTGGCGAGCAGGGCGAGCCAGGCGGTGTTCACTTGCAGGCTGGTGGCGATGGCGGCGTGCGCCGGATGCGTTTTTTCGATTGCCCACAGCGGCAGGCCGTGCCAGCGCACCAGTTTGGCGACGGCTTCGCGCACGGCAAAGGGCGCGGCAAGGTCGCGGTAGAGGATTTGTCGCGCGCTGTATTCGCCTTTTTTCGCGTGGCGCGGCGAGACAATGCGCATTTTGCCGTCGCGTTCTTCCGTGGTGGTAGTGCTGCGTTTTTCCACGTCGTGCAAGAGGGCGGCGGCAAAGAGGATGTGCTGCGCCTGCACGTCCAGCGCCTGATATTCGGGCAGGGCGGTGAGAGCGGCGGCAACCATTTTTGTGTGCGTCAGCACGTCGCCTTCGCCGTGCCATTCGGGGTCTTGCGGCACGGCGGCCATGTCGGCGAGCCAGTCAAAGCGGGCGGTGAGCGCCGCCCAGTCGGGGACGGTGCCGGGGGTGTAATGGGGGAATGTCCACATCATTGTCGTTCTATACGCTGAAATATTGAAACTCAAATTTGGGGTGGTAATGATTCAGATGGTAACGGGCAACAAGAATAATGTCGCCCGGTTTCCCCTGTATCCATATATCGCATTCAACGATATAAAAAGTACCATCGTTGCCAATATCCACATCCAGATAGTATTTGCTGTTCCGCGCTTTTTCCAAACAGGCAGGCGGGAAAAGCTGTAATTCGCTTTTGTCCTCTATCCAGTCAATGCTTTCGTGTATTTCTTCCCGCATTTCATCCGAAATGTTATAGGTCTCACGCAATTCCGGCTGTCTTTCCGCAATAAAACAGTCGAGAAATTTGCCCACTTCTGTATAGATTTCTGTTTTTAGAAGTTTACTCATTTTTTTCCTGCGCCGTGCATGAATTGATAACCGTGCCAGCCGTATTTGTCGTAATCGATGAGCGTTGCCGGTTGCCAGGTTTTTGTCCAATGCACGTCGGTTTTGACGTGTTTGGCGCGTACCAGTTTGAACAGGTTGTCAAATTCGTTCGGCTGTACTGGCAGGTCGCCGTTGTTGGTGAGGAAGCCGTCGCGGTTGCGGATGACGAGGCCTTCGCAGCAGGACGCGCCCGTCTGCGGGTCGTAGCCGCCGAGCGCCCCTGCGGTTTCGACGTATTCCAGCCAGTCCATGCCGAGGTTGGCAGCGAGCCAGTCGGCGAGCTGGCGGTTTTCGTCGCCGCCCGCGCGGTAGTTGTCGCGTAGCGGGCGGGTTATCGGCAGTTCGGGCACGGTGGGGGAAGTCAAACAGGGCGGCGTAGAACTTCACTTCGTCCCAGCCGAGCCAGCGTCCGTTTTGCCGCACGGCGAAGAGGTAGTAGTAAGATTCGAGGCGGCTATAGGCGATAGAGTGGATGCCGTAGAGGTTCTCGCCGAAGATTTCGAGGTCGTCGAGGTCGCCCTTGATGCGCTGCCAGCGCTCTATCAGCGGTTTGTCCCACGGGTGTTGCGATGGCGCTGCGTGCGAGCGGGCAAAGACGCCGTGGCGGCTCAGGCAGTTGTTCTGCCCGTCGAGTTTTTCGGTGAGTACCAGCGCGTCTTTGGCGGCGAAAGCGGCAAGGTAGCCGGCGGGCATGAAGCGGTCGTCGGAGGTGGTGCCGAGGCTGATGTGCGCGTGCAGGCTGCGGCTGTATTTGCTGGTGGTCATGGGGCGGAATGGTGAAAACCCGCGGTAGTCGCGGGTTTTGGGGTTATTCGTCGTTGGTGGGGAGGGAGTCGCCGTCCCAGTCGTGGTCGGGGTCGGGCAGGAAGACGAGACCGCCGGTTAAGCTTTGGCTGATGAGCCAGCCGCCGGGGACGGCGGTGCGGTAGAGTTCCGGGGTGTATTTGTTGTTGCGGCTTTTGAGTTTTTGCCATTCGAGGACGGGGGTGCGGCGGTTGCTACCACCGCCAAAGAGGAGTTTGCTGAGTGCCATGCGGGGTTCCTTGGTTTGGGCTTTGTTCGGGGAGCGTTTGCCGCGCGCCAGGGCGGTTTCTGTCGCCGGGGGTGGCGGCGCGGCGGCGGTTTCGTCCGTTCCGGCGGGGGT
>NZ_CALJAH010000115.1 GCF_938028185.1 uncultured Cardiobacterium sp.
CTCCGTTGCTTTTTGTTTGCCCGCCGTTTATCAGCATACATTTTAGGACACCACCCCATTTTTTTTAGGGTGCCCGGTCAGGCGACGCAACACCGTATGAAGCTTTCGGTGGATGGCTATATATTTCCCGCTCCGCTGTGAACTTCGTCCGCTGAGGGCGAAAAACCCCGCCTCGGCGGGGTTTTTTTTATGATGAACAGCGTCGCGTCAGATTTCCGGCACTGCTTCCGGTGCGGCGCTGTTGGCGCTGATGTTCAGTGCCGGTTCGCCGTCGCGCAGGGTGATTTGTACATGACCGCCGTGTTCGGCCAGTTCGCCGAAGAGGATTTGTTCGGAGAGTGGCTGTTTGATGTGTTTCTGGATGAGCCGCGCCATCGGTCGCGCGCCCATTTTCGGGTCGTAGCCGTGTTCGGCCAGCCAGGCTTTGGCGTCGTCATCGAGGCTGATGCTGATGTGTTTGTCTTCGAGTTGTTGTTCGAGTTCGATGATAAATTTGTCGATGACGTGGCCGATGGCGTCCGCGCCGAGCGGGGCGAAGCGGATGATGGCGTCCAGGCGGTTCCTGAATTCGGGGGTGAAGTGGCGTTTGATGGCCGCGTCTGCCTGCGCGTCGCTGGTTTCTTTGTTGTTGGCGGCGGCGAAGCCGATGCGGTTTTTTTCCATTTCAAAGGCGCCGACGTTGCTGGTGAGGATGATGATGAGGTTGCGGCAGTTCACTTCGCGCCCGTTGCTGTCGGTGACGATGCCGTGATCCATGATTTGTAGCAGTAGGTTCATGATGTCCGGGTGCGCTTTTTCGACTTCGTCCAGCAGCAGCACGGCGTGCGGGTTTTTCTGGATTTGTTCGGTGAGCAGCCCGCCCTGTTCGTGGCCGACGTAGCCGGGCGGCGAGCCGATGAGGCGGCTGATGGTGTGTTGTTCCATGTATTCGCTCATGTCAAAGCGCAGCAGTTTGATACCCAAGACGTGCGCCAGTTGGCGGCAGACTTCGGTTTTGCCGACGCCGGTCGGGCCGGTGAAGAGGAAGCTGCCAATGGGTTTTTCGGCGTCCCTGAGTCCGGCACGGCTGAGTTTGATGGCGCTGGCGAGGTGTTCGATGGCTTCATCCTGGCCGAAGACGACGGTTTTGAGGTCACGATCCAGGGTTTTGAGCTGGTTGCGGTCGTCCTGGTTGACGCTTTTTTCGGGGATGCGGGCGACGCTGGCGACGAGTTTTTCGATCATCAGCGCGTCTATGGTGTCGCTGCGCTCGTCTTCGGGCAGGAGGTGCAGCCGCGCCCCGGCTTCGTCGATGAGGTCGATGGCTTTGTCCGGCAGGCGGCGGTCGTTGATGTAGCGGTCGGAGAGGCGCACCGCTGCTTCGACGGCTTCGGCGCTGTAGCGGATGTGGTGGTAGGCTTCGTAGCGCGGGATGAGGCCTTGCAGGATGGCGATGGCGTCGTCAATGGCGGGTTCGCTCACATCTACTTTTTGGAAGCGGCGGGCAAGGGCGTGGTCTTTTTCAAAGATTTGCCGGTATTCTTTGTCGGTGGTGGCGCCGATGCAGCGCAGTTCGCCGTTCGCCAGCGCCGGTTTGATGAGGTTGGAGGCGTCCATGCTGCTGCTACTCGCCGCGCCCGCACCGATGATGGTGTGGATTTCGTCGATGAAGAGGATGGCGTCGGGGACGTTACGCAGTTCTTTCAGCAGTGCCTTGATGCGGTTTTCAAAGTCGCCCCGGTATTTGGTACCTGCCAGCAGTGAGCCGATGTCGAGGCTGTAGATGGTGGCTTTTTCGAGGATGGCGGGGACTTTGTTTTCGACGATGGCTTTAGCGAGTCCTTCGGCGATGGCGGTTTTGCCGACGCCCGCTTCGCCGACAAGGATGGGGTTGTTTTTGCGGCGACGGCAGAGGGTCTGGATGGTGCGCTCGATTTCGGCGCTCCTGCCGATGAGCGGGTCGATGCGGCCTTCGCTGGCGCGCTGGTTGAGGTTTACGGCAAATTCTTTGAGGGCGGAGCGGCGCTGGCCTTCGCGGTTTTCGTCGTCTTCGCTCGCGCCTTCGCTTTCTTTGGCGGTTTGCGCGGTGCCGTGCGAGATGTAGTTGACGAGGTCAAGACGCTGGATTTCTTGTTGACGCAGGAAGTAGGCGGCGTAGCTGTCGCGTTCGCTGATGATGGCGACGAGTGCGTTCAGGCAGCTCACTTCTTTTTTGCCGGCGTTGCGCGCGTGCAGCACGGCGCGCTGAATCATGCGCTGGAAGGCGGTGGTCGGCTGGGTGACGCGGCCACTGTGGTCGGCGGGGAATTGCGGGCAGTGTTCGCTTAAGTATCGGTTGAGTTGTTCGCGCAGGACGGCGAGGTCGGCGCCGAAGCTGAGCAGCGCGTCGGTGACGCTGCGCTCGTCCAAAAGCGCCAGCAGCAGGTGTTCGAGGGTGAGAAATTCGTGGTTGGCGCTTTGCGCGCTGTGGTAGGCGCGGTCAATGGCCTGTTCGAGTACGTTGGAGAGCATGGTTTTTCCTCGTTTTAGTGGGGGCGCAGCACGCAGAGCAGCGGGTAGTTGTTGGCGCGCGCGTGGTCTGTGACCTGGTTGACTTTGCTTTCGGCGATGTCAAAGGGGTAGATGCCGCAGACGCCGCTGCCCTGTTCGTGTACCTGATACATGATTTCTTCGGCTTCCAGCGGGTCTTTGTTGAAAAACCGCATCAGCACGTCCACCACAAAGTCCATCGTGGTGTAGTCGTCGTTGAGCAGCATGACTTCGTACTGGCGCGGTTCGTCCAGTTCGGGGTCGGCGGTGAGGGTGTCGGTATCGGTGTCGAAATCGTGTTGCGGGCTCATGGCAATGTCTTCGGGTTACAGGCGCAAGAATGGCGTCGCCACGGCTTTTTTCAAGAGGGGCGACGGCGCGAATGCTAAAATGGCGGTAATTATCCGCATTGAGGTCATTATGTCAGCTTCCGCCGTCTCTTACCATGTTACCCCTGCGCCTGGCGGGCACCGCTTCACCGTGCGGCAACACGTCCCCGTTGCCCCGGAGAGCGACATCGCCTTCTACCTGCCGGTATGGATACCGGGCAGCTATATGCGGCGCGATTTTGCCCGTTTTCTCTCGCGCCTTGCGGTAACGGACGCGGACGGCAACGCCATCCCTTTTGCCTTTGACAACCCCTCACGCTGGCGCCTGCGCGTGCCGCCCGCCTGCCACGAACTCCATATCTACTACACCATCTACGCGCGCGACATCTCCGTGCGCGGCAACTACCTCGACCACGAACGCGGTTTCTTGAACCCCTGCGCCACCTGTATCGCCATCGAAGGCTACGAACACCTGCCGCACCGCCTCGTGCTGGCGCTGGAAGGCCACCGCGCCGGTTGGCAAATCACCGGGGCGCAGACCGGCGGCGACGGCGCCTACTGGTTTGAAAACTACGAACAACTCATCGACACCCCGCTGATGTTCGCCGCCGAACTCACCATCCTGCCCTTTACCGCCGGTGGCGTGCCGCACGACATCGTCATCAGCGGCAAAACCTGGGACTACGACCACGAACGCCTGCGCCGCGACGTGCAGACCATCTGCCGCGAAGCCGTCATGCTCTTTGGCGGCCTGCCGCCGATGCCGCGCTACACCTTCCTGCTGCATCTGGGCGACAACCTCTACGGCGGCCTCGAACACTGCCGCTCCACCCTGCTCATGGCCTCGCGCGACAGCCTGCCCGAACCGGACAACCGCGCCGGACACCGCTACATCCAGCTGCTCGGACTCTTCTCGCACGAATACTTCCACACCTGGAACGTGAAGGCGCTGCGCCCGCGCGAATACCAGCACTACGAGCTGCAACAGGAACAGCCCACCGAAATGCTGTGGCTGTTTGAAGGATTCACCGCCTACTTCGACAACCTCCTCCTCGTCAGAAGCGGCGTCATCGGCATCCACACCTACTTTGACCTGCTCGCGCAAGACATCGCGCGCTACCGCCAGCGCCCCGGCCGCCACCACCAGACCCTGGCCCAGTCCAGCTACGAAGCCTGGACCAAACTCTACAACGGCGGCGAAGACGCGCAAAACAGCAGTACCACCTACTACATCCAGGGCGCGCTCGCCGCCTGGTGCCTCGACACCTGGCTGCGTGTGCACAGCGAAGACGGCATCAGCCTGCCGATGGTGATGCACCGCCTCTGGCACGACTACCACCAGCACGGCGAAGGCCTTGACGAAGCGCGCTTCCTCCGCCTGACCGCCGACCTCCTCCCCGAAGACCTCGAACCCGCACTGCGTGGCGTCCTGCGCCGCCTCGTCCACAGCACCGAAGAACTGCCGCTCGAAGAAACCGCCGCCCGCCTTGGCCTTGCCCTGCAAATGCAGCCCTCCGCCGGGGCGGGCGACCTCGGCAGCGACGTCCCCGCCGCACAACGCTACCAGAGCGACCCCGGCATCCGCTGGCAACGGCGCGGCGAACACTACATCGTCAGCCGCATCGACGAAACCAGCCCGGCAGCGCTGGCGGGCATCGCCATGGACGACGACATCATTGCCGTCAACGGCTACCGCGCCAGCGAAGCCCAACTGGCGCGCCACCTGCAACACGCCGCACCCGGCAACGCCGCGCTGCTGCACATCTTCCGCGACAACGTGCTCGAAGCCATCGCCTTCACCCTGAACCCCGCCCCGGCCGATACCTGCATCATCACCCGCGACCCGGACGCCGACGAAGACAGCCGCATCCGCCAGCGCCACTGGCTCAACCGCAAGGCGGACGCATAACCCCGCCCATTCATCGCCGACAACACAAAACGTCGGGCATCCATGCCCGACCCGCCCCGAAAATCCACCCGCGCCAACAGACCTTTCCCCGCATCCCCCCTTCCTTGCGCCGTCGCTACCCCCGTGCCAAAATCCGCGCCCTCGCAACCACCCGCACCCCCGATGCACACCACCGCCGCCGCACCCACCGGACACGAATACCTCGCCGAACGCCCCGGCTTTCCCGCCAAAACCATCGTCGCCGCCCTCTTCGTTGGCGCCTTCTTCGGCTACCTCAACGACACTCTGCTCAACGTCGCCCTCACCCCGATCATGCACGACTTCGCCGTGGACAAAACCACCGTGCAATGGCTGACCACCGGCTTCCTGCTGGTAATGGGCGCCTTCACTCCCATCACCGCCAGCCTCATCCAGTGGGCAGAGACCCGCAAAATGGTGCTCATCACCCAGGCGACCTTCCTCGCTGGCTCGCTCATCTGCGCCTGCGCGCCGACCTTCGCCGTCCTCGTCGCCGGGCGGCTGGTGCAGGCCATCGCCGCCGCCTGCTTCGTGCCGCTGCTGTTCAACGGAATCCTCGCCATCTACCCGCCCCGGCGGCGCGGCACCGCAATGGGCGTCATCACCATGATGTTCACCGTCGCCCCCGCCATCGGCCCGACCATCTCCGGCCTCATCATCGACCACAGCCACTGGCGCGTCCTTTTTGCCTTCACCGCGCCGTTCATGCTGGCGGCAATGCTGCTCGTCGGCAAAACCCTCAACGAAAACCTGAGCGACATCAGCCGCCTGAAAATCGACCTGCCCTCGGCCGTACTCTCCGTCGCGGGCTTCGGCGGCCTGGTCTATGCCAGCAGCAACTTCGCCCACCTCAATGCGGCAACCTTTGCCGCGCTCGCCCTCGGCTCGCTGCTGCTCATCGCCCTCTTTGCGCGGCGCCAGCACCGCATCGACGTGCCGCTGCTCAACCTGCGCGCCTTCGGCTACGCCCAGTTCCGCTACAGCGTCCTCATCTTGGCCAGCGCCGTCTTCCTCTTCCTCGGCCTCGAACTGCTGCTGCCGATGTACAGCCAACAAGTACTGCTGCTCAGCGGCACCATCACCGGCCTCATCCTGCTGCCCGCCAGCATCGCCGAAGCCGTTGCCGCGCCGCTGCTCGGCAACCTGCTCGATCGCAAGGGCGGCCGCTACACCGTGCTGCCCGCCACCATCCTGCTCACTGCCTCGCTGGCGGCACTATGGCTGAACCTGCGCCTGGACACCCACCCCCTCATCCTCGCCGCCACCTTCACCCTGCTCGCCGTCTCCGTCTCAGCCTGCATCACCGGCGAAACCCACGGCCTGAACGCCCTGCCAAAAGCACTCAACCCGCACGGCGCCGCCATCATCGCCACCCTCAACCCGATAGCGGGCGCGATTGGCGCGGCCTACTTCATCGGCGCGACCAACATCGGCGAAAAACTCACTACCGCCGCCACGGCGCAACAAACCATGCTGGGCGGCATCCGCCTCGCCGTCGGCAGCGCGCTCATCCTCGCCGCCACCACCATCTGGCTCGCCAGCAAACTGCAACCGAACCGGGCGGAATCACCCCAACCGCAGGAGCCAAAAACATGAAAACCCCGGCCGCTGTCCTTGCCCTATCGCTCGCCCTCTGCCTGCCATTGCACGCGCAAGAAACGGCAACATCCATCACCCAACTGCAGGAAAAAGCCGAAGCGGGCGATGCCGAAGCCCAATACCAGCTCGGCAAAGCATATGAAACAGGGGAAGGCGTCAGCAAATATCTCAGCACTGCCCGTTATTGGTATGAAAAAGCCGCCTTGCAAAAAAACATTGCCGCGCAAGAACGGCTCAAAAAAATCTATTGCCATGACTATGACAACATCACCATTGACAGCGCATTAGAGAAACTGCTGGAAGATGCCGCTGACAACCAGGATAGCGAGGCGATTTGCGCGCTCGATAAAATAAACCCGAATTACGATGACCCCAAAAATAAAGAAAATACCCTTGGGCGGCTAAAAAAATCCGCCATGCGCGGCAACCCGAAAAGCCAATACGAACTTGGCAACCGCCATGCCAGCATAGGGGGAGGTGTCGCATACGACAAAGCAGAAGCCGTCAAATGGTGGTTGGCAGCGGCAAAACAGGGGTATATTGATGCCGCCCGAAAAATGGGCGATGCCTATCGTGACAGTTTTGGTATCGCCCCGGATCAAAAACAGGCTGATTACTGGTATGAACAATTCTTTGCCCATAGCGATAACCTGAATGCCTACGCAGAAATTGGTGTGGCATACAGCAGTGCGGAAACACCCGACTACGCACGGGCGCAATACTGGTGGCAACGGGGCGCAAAACAGGGAAATATCGCCTCCCGATATTACCTTGCCTGGCTCGACTATTGGGGGAAAAATGGCAAACGGGATTTAACGACCGCAGAAAAAACATTTACAGACACCCTGCATTACTGCCAAACCCAAGCCGATGACGCATACGGCATCTGCCCGAATGCGGCCTATTACCTTGCCCTGCTTGCCTACCCAAACGATGCACCCAATATTGCCGTTGCAAAAAAATACCTCAAAAAAGCCCTGGAAATATGCGACCGCAACATGGACGACTACCTACAGCCCACACATTGCAACGATGCCGCCTACCGCCTCGCCCTGATTACAGAAACCGAAACGGGCGGAGACGAAAAACAACGCGCTGCCGCACGACAATACTGGCAAAAAGCGGCAACATGGGGAAACCCGGACGCGCTTCGCCAACTCAAATTGCGCGCCTGGGCGGGCGATAGCGAAAGTGCCGCATACCTTGCACAACGTGATGCCGGTGAAGACGAAAAAAAAGCCTGGCTGACCATAGCGGCGCATATGGAAGAAGGCGATATTGATTGGGAAATGGCACAAGATATTACTATTGATAACGACGAAAAATACATCTGGCTTGCCCGTGCAATAAACGCCGGACATCCCGAAGCACGAAAAGAAGCATTGGAATATGATGAAAAAGCCTTTCACCTGGGCGAAATATTTGCCCAAGGAATGGGCGTTCCTGCTGACCCGGCACAAGCAAACTACTGGCTGACACAAGCCGTCGCCCAAAAAGGCAATAACCGCGCCTTCCGGCAATTACAACAAAACGCCCAACAAGGCGATGCCAATGCCCAATACCATCTGGCGACACTCTATTACAGCGGCATGGGCATCCCCACCCGCAGCACTTGGGAGGCCAAATACTGGCTGGAAAAAGCGGCAGAACAAGGAAATATCGAAGCACAATACCATCTCGCCCTCATCTACGAAGAAATCGGCGAATCCAAAAGCGCCGAAAAATGGATGACCCAAGCCGCCGGACAAGGCAATCTCTGGGCAGCCGCCTGGCTCAAACAACACGAAACCCGCAACTAAAGGAACCCCCATGCAAACCCTCACCATCCCCACCCCGGATGACCTGCACATTCACCTGCGCGACGGCGCTGCCCTTGCCCGCACCGTCCCCGACGCCGCCGCCCAGTGCGCGCGTGCGCTCATCATGCCCAACCTCACCCCGGCGGTGGACAGCATCGACGCCGTCACCGCCTACCGCGAACGCATCACCGCCCACATCCCGGCGGGCAAAACCTTCACCCCGCTGATGAGCCTCTATCTCAGCGACAGCCTCACCCCGGAAACCGTACTCGCGGCGAAAGCGGCGGGCGTGGTTGCCATCAAATGGTATCCGAAAGGGGCGACCACCAACTCCGCCCAGGGCGTCGCCGACCCGCAAAAACTTGACCCGATACTGGAAGCGATGCAACAGGCGGGACTGCTGCTGCTCATCCACGGCGAAGTGACCACCGACGGCGTGGACATCTTCGACCGCGAAGCCACCTTCATCGACAGCACGCTGGAGCCGCTGCGCCGCCGCTTCCCGCGCCTGCGCATCGTCCTTGAGCACATCACCACCGCACACGCCGTCGCCTACATCCAAAGCCAGCGCGACAACCTCGCCGCCACCATCACCGCGCACCACCTGCTCTACAACCGCAACGCGCTGCTCGTCGGCGGCCTCAAACCGCATTTTTACTGCCTGCCCATCCTCAAAACCGAAGCCGACCGCCGCGCGCTGCTTGCCGCCGTCGCCAGCGGCGATGCGCGCTACTTCATGGGCACCGACAGCGCGCCGCACCCGCGCCACGCCAAAGAAAACGCCTGCGGCTGCGCGGGCTGCTACACCGGGCACGCCACCCTGCCGTTCTACGCCGCCGCCTTCGAACAGGCAAACGCACTCGACAAACTCGCCGCTTTCGCCGCCCGCCACGGCGCGGATTACTACGGACTGCCCTACAACGCGGGCGAAATCACGCTGGAGCGGCGCGAACAAACCTTCCCGGCGAGCCTGCCCTATGGCGAGAGTGAACTCGTCCCCTTCCTTGCCGGCGAAACCTGGCCGTGGCGGATTGCCCAATAACTGCCGCCAAAAAGAAAAGCCGTCCTGCGGGACGGCTTTTTCATGGCAAACGAATTACTGCGTCACCGTCTGCGGATAGCGGCGGAAAAACCGCGCCAATTGCCAGGCGGTGCAAATACCGACAGCGGCGAAAACCATCCACGGCAACAGCGGCCAATGAAGCGCCTTGCCCAAATCATAAAGCCAGCCGCCGAAAAAGTTGCCGAGACCGCCGCCCACGCCAATGCTCAGCGCACTAAAACCGACATAAAGCCCCAGGGCGCGCGGATGCGCCAAATGCGCCACCAAAATATCAATCATCGGGCGACTGACCAGATAGCCGACGGTATATCCGCCAATCCATAACAGGAAAATGGCGAAATGGACGGACGTTCCCAAAAAGAAAGTGCCACAGGTCATGATTAAAGTTCCGGTAATCAATAATTGATGACTGCGAAAATGGCGCTGTAAGCGGCGTACCAGAAAATATTGCAGCAATAGCGTCAGCAGCGAACTGAAGGTATAAAACCAGCCCGCACTCGCCTTGCTCCCGGTCAAAGATTCCGCCAATAACGGAAAGCTGATATTGACCTGCATCACCACAAACCAATAACCGCACATAATCGCGACAAAACGCAAATAAACCCGGTCGCGCAACAATTGTCGCAAATAGCCCATGCCGCCGCCTTTCTCCTCCGCCGGTGGCTTGATATTGGGGAAAAAGCGGACGGCGACAAAGACATTGGTCAAAAAACACGAACCGGCGGCAATGCCAACCGCGCTGAAATCAATCAATAACAGGGCAATCGCCAGCATCGGGCCAATGGTCGCCGCCAGACTGGTCAAATAATTGGCGAGCAAATAAAACTCGCGTCGCTCTTCCGGTTGTGTCATCGCCACCGTCGCCGCCTGAAACGGGGCATCAAACAGCGCGCCGCCCAATCCGGTCAGTAATAGCGCGACAAAAAATACCGGCATCGACACCGCATAGCCGAGCATAAAAAAACCGACAGCGCGGATAATCAGCCCGGTGCAAAGTACCGGCTTCAAGCCGTAGCGGTCGGCAAGCATCCCGCCAATAAAAGCCAGCCCCTGCTGGCTGATTTGGCGAATGGCGAGCGCCATGCCGACGATTGCCGCCGACATCCCGACATCGGCGACAAAATGTACCGATACCAGCGGAATGAGCAGGGTAAAGCCGGTGGTGGTAATGGCCTGATAAATCAGCAGGGCAAAAAGCTGTGGCCGGTCGCGATAGCGCAGCAAATCGCGTAGCGGGGAAAAGAGGGCGGCAAAACGGGCATTCATGGCGGGGCAAAAGACAAGGAAAACGGTATTATAGCGGATGCAGGCAGGTGGCGGCGTCCCTGCTACTTTTGTACAATACCTGCCGCCCGCCACCCCCGGAAGGGAATAAAAGCGGGCGCATTTCTTTTCATCCACCGGAGCAACTGATGCTGAAATCTTTTTTGAACTTTGACCAATTTATCACCCCGCGCGTAATTACCGTCCTTTACTGGATACAAATCGTGGGCGTCGTTATTATCGCCTTTTCCGTAATGTTTTCCGGTATCGGTGGTGGCATTTATTACACCGGAAATGGTGGTTTCTACCGTTCCAGCTTTACCTTCAGCAGTTTTCTGGCAGGCATTTTTATTTTTGTCGTCGGTGTGTTGATGGTACGGGTCATGAACGAGTTAATCATCGTCCTCTTCCGCATTCAGGAACATCTGAAAGCCATCCGCGAGGAAAAATAAGCGACAGCGGCCATAAAAAAGCCTGCCATGACGGCAGGCTTTTTTGTCGGTGCGATAATTACTCGTCGTAAGAACCGCCATAGGCGCAATTGCAGTCTTTATCCTTGTCCTTGTTGTCATTGCCTTTGTTGTCATTGCCCTTGTCATTCGGCGTGTTGTCATTACTTTTGTTATTGTTGCCGTTGTCATTCGGCGTATTGTCATTACCCTTGTTGTTATTGTTGTTGCCGTTGTCATTCGGACTGCTGGTGCCAGTGGTATCCGCACCCGTTTTGCAAATGTTGTGGAATGTGCCTTCTTGATAGCAAAAATCGCGTTGCTTTCTCGCACCATCGCCCGTGCTGCAAGCGGCGAGGGATGCCAGAATGATGGCGGAAAGAATCAGTTTGGTGCCTTTCATGTGTATTTACCTCTAATTAAAGCCTGATTTGATGCGTAATCGCGGGGCAATCATAGCAGATTGCCGGGGATTTCGTAGTCGTTGCCACGCCGAAGCGGGCGTAATGGCGGGCTTGGGGCGGTTTGTCGAGCCGATGCCACCTCCCCGGCGAAGCGGGAGAGGGGATGAAAAACCGCGTAGCGACCGCCTCGCAAACGCATGGCAATCTCCCCTTGCGGGGGCAGCGGCGGGCAGGCGGGGCGGGTATTGCAAAATGGTCATGCCGGGCGCCGCTGCGCTCTTCAGCTTTTCTTTTTCACTGCCAGCCCGGCGGAGGCTTGCGCGACCGGCATCATTTCGATGCGGTTGATGTTGACGTGTGCCGGGCGTTCGGCAATCCACAGCACGGTTTCGGCGATGTCTTCCGGCGTCAGGTAATCAACGTTTTCGTATAGCGCGGCGGCTTTGGCGTTATCGCCGTGGTAGCGGATGTTGGAGAATTCGGTGTCGCCGCAGAGGCCGGGCTCGACGTTGGAGACGCGCACATTGGTGCCCAGCAGATCGGCGCGCAGGTTGAGGCTGAATTGTTTGACGAAGGCCTTGGTCGCGCCGTAGATGTTGCCGCCCGCGTAGGGGTAGCTGCCTGCGGTGGAGCCGAGGTTGATGATGTGGCCGCGGTTGCGCGCGATCATGCCGCGCAAGACGGCGTAGGTGACGGTGACGAGGCCTTCGATGTTGGTGGCAATCATTTGTTTCCAGTCGGCGAGGTCGCAGGCGGGGAAGGGCGCGGCGCCGAGAGCGAGACCGGCGTTGTTCACCAGCAGGTCGATGGCTTGCCATTCGGGCGGAAGATTGGCGAGGGCGGCAAGGGTCGCGACTTCGTCGCTAATGTCAAAGGCGAGCGGCAGGCAGGCGTCGCCGAGTTGGGCGTGCAGCGCTTGCAGGCGCTCGGCGCGGCGGCCGGTAGCGATGACTTTATGCCCGCGGGCGATGAGCAGGCGGGTGATGGCGGTGCCGAATCCGGCGGTTGCGCCGGTAACGAGGGCGATCATGGTTGCTCCTGTTGTTGGGGGGATGAAGGGGTTTGTGGGCGCAGGCGGGTCTCGCCTTCGCTGTAAACGCGGATGCCGTCGGTGCTTTCGAGCAGCAGCCGTCCCTGGTCGTCAATGCCGCGGTTGATGCCGCAAATGGTGTCGCAGGCGCGGTGCAGGCTGACGGCGCAGTCGGCGTAGGTATCGAGTGCGCGCCAGCGGGCGGGCAGGGCAGGGCGGTCAGCGGGATGGCGGGCAAAGGCGTCGCGCCAGGCGTTGATGAGTGCGGCGGTGAGCGGGTTGCGGGCGATGGTGCCGCATTCGCCCAGGCTGGCGGTGGGCTGGTCGAGGCCGGGCAGCGGCAACAGGTTGATGCCGATTCCGGCGATGATGTCCACGCCGTGCGCGTGATGGCTGGCTTCGACGAGGATGCCGCCCAGTTTGCGCTGGTGCAGGTAGAGGTCGTTCGGCCATTTGAGTTGTATCGGGTAGCCCGCGGCGCGCAGGGTGCTGGCGGCAGCGATGCCGAGGGCGATGCTGAGCGCGGTGGCCGCCTGCGGGTCGGGGTAGTGCCAGCTCATGCTGAGGATGATTTGTCCGGCGAAGGGCGATTGCCACGCGCGGCCACGGCGGCCACGCCCGGCGCTCTGGTATTCGGCGAGGATGGCGTCGCCGTTTGCGCGCGCGGTCTCCCGCATCAGCGCGTTGTTGGTGGAGTCGGTGACGGTCAGCACCTGCACGGCGGCGGCGGGGCATTCGCGTTGTAACCAGGCCGCGTCCAGCAGCGCAAGCGCGGGGCGCATTTGCCAGCCGTCGGCGGTCTCCAGCAGCGGCACGGTGCCGCTTTGTTGCAGGGCGGCGAGTTGGGCGCGGGTTTCCGCTTCGCTGCGCTTGAGGTGGCGGGCGAGGGCGGCCAGCGGCCAGGGGCGCAGGTCGGCGAGGGTGTGCAGCAGGGTTTCGGACATGGCGGCTCCGCGGTTGGGGTTGGCGGGCAGGATACTGCGAATGCTGCCGCGATGCCATGCGGCGCGGGCGAGGTGCAAGGAAAAGGGCTGCTCATGCAGCCCTGGTTTTTTATGGCATTTGAGGTTTCAGCCAAACAGCTCTGAATGCGAGCCGAGGCGGACGAGCTGGATGAAATCTTCACCGCTTTCGTATATCAGCAGCAAATCCGGCTTGATATGGCATTCGCGAAAGCCCGACCATTCGCCGCTCAAGGCGTGATCCCGGTATTTTGGGGGAATTTCGTGGTCGTTGATCAGGTAATAGATAACGGTCGCCCAATCCGGAGTAATCAATTCGCTCCATTGTTTTTTGACATCCCGCCGGAATTGGGTGGTCGGATATAGCGCTCTTGGCTTCATTCTTGCCATGTCTGAATGTCTTCCATCATTTCATCAAGATTGCGATAAGCCTTGCCCAGTGTGCCGTTTTTGCGGTTTTCGATGGCTTCCAGCATCGCCTGACGGGTGACGGCATTGGGGATATGTTCCTCGCGTCCGGCATGGTGGTTGAACGTCAGCGGGATGGACTGGGTATCGGCGACCTGGTTCAGAAACAGTTTAATCGCCTGCGACGGCGCCAGTCCGTAGCGTTCAAACACGGCGAAGGCGCGGTCGCGCAATTCCTGCTCAATGCGGATGTTGTAGTTGGTTGTGGCCATGGTGTTGCTCCTTTATCTGAATTGTGCTGCGAATGTACTGCTTTTGTCACGGTCTGGCAAGGCGGGCGGCCGTCGCCGCGGAGGCAGTGCCCGCATGGCGCAATGGTAATGCCGCTATAATATGCACCCCCTTCTTTTCAGGATTTTCCCATGCTCGACAAGCTGTTCAAGTTGCAGGCGCACGGCACCACGGTTCGCACCGAAGTCATCGCCGGCATTACCACTTTCCTCACCATGGCCTACATCATCTTCGTCAATCCCAACGTGCTGGCGAAGACGGGCATGGATCACGGCGCGGTCTTCGTCGCCACCTGTATCGCCGCCGCCATCGGCTCGTTCATCATGGGGTTCTATGCCAACCTGCCGGTCGCCCTCGCCCCCGGCATGGGGCTGAACGCCTTTTTCACCTACACCGTCGTCCTTCAGCTCGGCCACACCTGGCAGACCGCGCTTGCCTGTGTTTTCTTCTCCGGCGTGCTTTTTATCATCGTCAGCCTGCTGCGCATCCGCGAATGGCTGATTAATGCCATCCCCAACGCGCTGAAGAAATCCATCGCCGCCGGCATTGGCGGCTTTCTCGCCTTCATCGCCCTGCAAAGCGCGGGTATCATCGTTGGCGCGGATGGCGTGCTGGTGCGGATGGGCAGCATCATCGCCTTCGCGCCGCTGATGACCGCGCTTTGCCTTTTCCTCATCATCGCCTTTGTCCACTACCGCGTGCCGGGCAGCGTCATGCTTGCCATCCTGATTATTTCCGTGCTGGGCGTCCTCTTCGGCGACAGACAAGTGCCGGAAAGCCTCATTTCCCTGCCGCCCTCACTTGCGCCGACCTTCATGCAGATGGATTTGAAAAGCGCGCTGGAACCGGCGATGTTCAGCATCATCTTTGCCTTCTTCTTCGTCGATTTATTTGACACCGCCGGCACGCTGATTGGCGTTACCGAACGCGGCGGACTGGTCAAGGACGGCAAAATTCCCAACCTGAAAAAGGCGCTGCTTGCCGACAGCGGCGCGACCGTCGTCGGTGCGGTACTCGGCACTTCCAATACCACCAGCTTCATCGAAAGCGCTTCCGGCGTCGCCATGGGCGGCCGTACCGGGCTGATGGCGGTCGTAACCGGCATCCTGTTCCTGCTCGCCACCTTCTTTGCGCCGCTTGCCGGAATGGTGCCGACCTACGCCACCGCCGGGGCGATTCTCTACGTATCGGTGCTGATGATGTACACCGTCGGCGAGATTGACTGGCACGACATCACCGAAGCGGCGCCGGTCGCCATTACCTTCCTCGCCATCCCGCTCACCTATTCCATCGCCGACGGCATCACCCTCGGCTTTATCAGCTACACCATCGTGAAGCTATTGTGCAACCGCTGGCGCGAGCTCAATATCGGCGTCATCGTGCTGGCATCGGTGCTGCTGGCGCGGCTGATTTGGGTGCATGGTTGAAAAAATGAAAACCCGCCGCAGTGGCGGGTTTTTGGCGACAGTATCGTTATAAATCTCCGCATCGCCATGAACATCCACTTCCCCCGCCGTCCCCTGCGCATCATTCTGACCTTCACCGTTACCGCCATTTCCGCCACGTTCGCCTGGCGCCATTTTGATTTCCGCCATCCGGGCGAAAACAGTATTTTCCCGTTTTTTTGCTTCAGTATCGCCTGCTGTTGCGCGCGGGAATGTCTGCGCTATGCGCGCTATCTCATCCATCTTGAAACCCTCCGTCTGGACAGCGACGGCATTCATATCCGTCACAACGATGCCGCCGCGTGGCAAGTGCTGCACCTGCCCTGGGCGGCTATCTGCGACGCCTGGTACGACGGTAACGGGCGGCTGCAACTGGTCTGGCTGAAGGCGGGCAAGGCGCAGAATCTCGCCTTGCGGCTGAATGGCGTGCAAACCACTACCGCCAGCGGCCGCATCCGCCGTGGTCAGCCCGTCATTGACGCCCTGCTGCAACGCCTGCGTGACCGCCTGCCGCCGCCCATGCCCTGGCCGTCCGTGCCTGTTGCCATCATCCCTTGGCAATGGTCATTCCAGCAGCGGGACCACCGCACACTCCGCGACTTTTATTACAGCGATGCCTTCCTGCCGCTCCTCGCCATCGCTACCCTCACTGCCGCCCTCACCCTCGCCGCGGGGGAGCACGCGCAGCCGCTCGTGGCAGTACTCGTCTTTGTACCCGTCGGCTTCGCCATGCTGGACAAATTCAGTGGGCGCGGCGACAACTACACACCGGCGCCGCCGCCACCACCGCCATTCCTCCGCATGGATAGCGACGGGGTGCATTGCCAAAGCGACGGGATGCGTGCCGCCATCTGCATCCCGTGGCAGGCCATCGACGACGTTGCTGCCGACAGTTGGCAAGAGGACAGCGGCGACAGCAAATACTGGCGCCACACGCTCAACCTGAGCTGGCGCCCGCACATGAACGCGCCCTACTTGCGCCATATCCGCTACAACACCGGCGCCCCGGCGGACGAAGACGCGGACGCGACTGCGCTCACCGCAACCATCGCCGCCAGCATCCGCGCCCATTGCCCCAATCTCGGCCAATGCGAGACGCTGCCGCGCGCCTTTATCCGCATCCCCGGCGATTGCAGCAACCGGAAAAACCCGGTGTGATGCCAAACAG
>NZ_CALJAH010000116.1 GCF_938028185.1 uncultured Cardiobacterium sp.
CCGATGTCAAATTCCCGCGTGCGTGTCGGCTGCGCCGCCACACACCCTACGCCTGAAACTATGGTTGTTTTGGAGAACGGGCGGTTATGCTGCGCCAACTGCCCTTGCACGTTGGACGCAAAGCGCAGGTTTAACGGTGGGGCAAGCCCCACCCTACGCCGCAGCGGTACAACGCCGTACAGGGCTTTGTGAGGATTGCTATACGCTGCGTTTCTCCCGCAGCCCCGCTACAATACCCGCCCTTTTCCGCCCTGCCCTTCCCTGCCATGCGTTTCTTTTTTCTCGTTTTTGCTTTTTTCATCGCCACCGCATCCGCCCAGTCGCTCGATGATGCCGGGTCGGTGCCGTCGGCCAGCCAGCTCGCGCAGCTGGAAGCCATCATCACCCAGACAGAGGCGCGCAATGAGAGCTGGCAGAAGTCGCTGCCGGCGGCGCAGGACGAGGAGTTGCCGGAGGTGGTCGGCGAGCGCGATTTGGCCGCCATCCGCGTTTCGCTGGAGCAGGTGCAGGCGGATTTGGCCGGGTTGCGCGGCGAGCAGGCGGCGGTCGGGCAGGCGATGGAGATGGAGAAGAAGCGCAGTGATGCGCTGAATGCCTTGTTGCAGAAGCAGTCCAACCCGCTGCTGCGCGGCAATGGCGATGTGCATGGCGACCGCGCGCAGACGGAGGCGCAACTCGCGGCGAGCCAGCGGCACAGTCAGTTGTTGCAGCGGCAGAAGAATGCGCTGGTGCAGGCGGTGGCGCTGGCGGAGCAGTTTCATGCGGCGCTGGAGGCGCGTTATCAGCGTTTTAATGAGCGTTATTTGGAGTCATCGCGGCAGGCGCCGACGGCGAAGTCGCGCGCGGCGGATTTGGCGCAGCTGGAGCGGCAACTGGCGCAGTTGGGCGAGCAGTTGAACAGCGGCAGTTTGAGCCGTGAGGCGCGGCTTGACCGCTATATTGAGCTGACGCTGGTGCATTCGCAGATTTTTTTGACCAACAGCGAGGATGAGCTGCTGGCGCTGGAGGCGCGCTTGCAGGAGTTGCAGTTCGCCGATTTGACTTCGCTGTCGCTGGAGCGGATTGACCGCATCCGCGCCGAGCTGGACGCGACGCTGCGCCGTTTCGCGGCGCTGCAACCGCAGATTGAGAGCAACCGCCATATTGTCGGCGAGCAGTACCAATTGTATGAACGCCAGCGCGGCACGGTGCCGGGGACGGTGGCGGCGCGGCGCAAGGCGCTGGACGCGCAGTTTCAGCGGCTCACCGCCCTGCTGGAGAGCAATACCACCAGTCTGAAGATGAATCTGGACATCGCCGACCGCCAGTATTCGCAGCTCGCCAGGGAGCGCCTGACCGAACAGTACCGCTTCGGCGGCGACCTTTCCGCGCTGCCGCAACGCGCCACCGCCATCGTCAAGGCGGGCGGCACTTTCCTCGGCCAGTACGCCGTCGCCCTGCAAACGCTTTACCGCAGCCTGCACACCCTGAGCAGCACGCAATGGCTGCTCATCGCCTTCGCCGCGACGCTGCTGCCACTCGCCACCCTCGGCGTGATTGCCGTGTTGAACCGCCTCATCCGCCGCTATGCCAGCCAGAAAAAGCTCACCTTCGCCGGAAGACTGCTGTTTTTCCTCTGCAAAATGCTGAAGAACAACCTGCCCTACCTCGCCCTCTTCCAGTTCGCGCTCGTCCTCATCCACACCAGCGGCATCACCGCGCCTGCCTCGCATATGCTGCGCCTGCTGCCTGCGGTGCTGCTGTTCAACACCATCCCCTACTACGCCGCGCGCAACCTCATTTCCACCGGCCTTATCGCCACCCCGGAAAAACGCCGCATCATCCGCCCGACCATCATCTACGCCGCCGTCGGCAGCCTGCTCTTCTCGCTGGTGCTGATGGCGGGCTGGATACTGGACGACGCGGTCATCACCGACGCCTACCGCTGGATTTTCGCCCTCTACAACCTCCTCGTCGGCATCCCCGTCTGGCGCGCCACCAGCCGCAGCCTCGCCTACATGGACGGTTTCTACCAGGAATACTCCACCTACCGCATCCTGCGCCCGCTCATCCGCACCATCCCGGCGGGCATCCTCGCTTTCGGCGCCATCGGCACGCTGGGCTACCTCAACTTCGCCTGGCTCATCGCCGCGCACCTGCTCATCTTCCTCCTCTACGCCCTCATCTGGGTCGCCATTACCGCCATCCTCAAAGACAGCGCCCGCCGCGCCAAACGCCACGCGCTGCGCACCGGACGCGGCGTCTTCTGGACGCAGGACGTCATCAACCCGGTACACACCTTCCTCACCTACGGCAGCCTGCTCCTCATCCTCCGCCTGCTGCAACACAGCTTCGGCTGGGACGAACGCACCCCGGTCATCCAGGAAATCCTGACCCTGCTCAAAACCCCCATCACCAAAGGCGACAACAGCCACTTCACCCTGCTCAACATCCTGCTGATGGCGGTACTGCTCTACATCATCTACCGCGTCGGCGGCTGGATAAAATCCTTCAGCTACCGCTGGATATACAACAAAATCGCCGACCTCGGCATCAGGAACAGCCTCGCCGTCTTCAGCCAGTACGCCGCCGTCACCCTCGGCTTCTTCCTCGCGCTACGCGTCATCGGCATCGATCTCACCGCCTTCACCGTCTTCGCCGGCGCCCTCGGTGTCGGCATCGGCTTCGGGATGCAGACGATTGCCAACAACTTCATCAGCGGCATCCTGCTGCTGATTGAGCGCCCGTTGCGCAACGGCGACATCATCACCGTCGGCAACTACGAAGGCACGGTGGAACGCATCGGTATGCGCTCGCTGACCATCACCACCTTCAACAACGAAAGCGTCATCCTGCCGAACTCCGACTTCGTCACCAGCGCCTTCATGAACTGGTCGCACCAGGACCCAATTACCCGCACCATCCTCTACCTCGACCTCGGCTACCGCCACGACCCCGGCTACGTCAAGGGTCTCTTGATGCAAACGCTGGCCCAACTCGCCGAAGAAGGCCACATCCTCGACAGCCAGGAGCACGACTACGGCGCCTTTGCCTACGACTACTCGCCGCGCGGCATGACCTGGCGGGTGCAATTCCACATCCATATGCAAACCCACCACCGCCTCACCAGCCGCCACCTCGTGATTGAGCGCATCTGGCAAACCTGCCGCGCACACGGCATCGAAATCGCCTACCCGAAACAGGACGTGTACTTCCCCGCCACCCCCGACCAACCTGCCCGCGAGCTGCGCGACTGGCCGGAATTACCACCGCCGAAGGCATAGGCCTGCCCCCCACCCCCGCTCCGGCGGGGTTTTTTGACTACAATACCGCCTCATTTTTACCCCCACGGAGACCACACATGGCAAGCCTTGACGAACTCGTCGCCAAACTCAAAGAAATCTTCCAGACCGACCGCGCCGACCTCGATTTCGGCATCTACCGCATCCTCAACAGCCGCAGCACGGAAATCAACGAATACCTCGGCAGAACCCTGCCCGCGCAAGTCAAAGCGGCGCTCACCGACCCCGCGCAAGAAGCCGCCGTTTACAACCACCTGCTCACCTTCTTCACGCGCTACTACGACGAAGGCGACTTCATAAGCCAGCGCCGCTACAAGGGCAACACCTACGCCATCCCCTACAACGGCGAAGAAGTCATGCTGCACTGGGCGAACAAAGACCAGTACTACACCAAATCCGGCGAGAACTTCAGCGACTACCGCTTTACCCTCAGCGATGGCCGCCGCGTTCACTTCAAGCTGGTCGCCGCCGACACCGCCAAGGACAACCAAAAAGACCTGAACCACACTCGCCTCTTTGTGTTGGCCGAAAAGCAGGAAGCACAATACGACGACGAAGGCGAAGAAATCCGCCCTGCCCTTGCCCCGGTAGAAACCGCCGCCGACGGACAAACCCTCACCATCCACTTCAGCTACCAGCCGCGTCCCAAAGGGGAAAAGCAGGACGCCTACCTGAGCGCCGCGAAAAAAGCCATTGCCGAGGCAAGCGGCGTGCAGCAAGACTGGGCGGAACTCTTCAGCCGCGCGCCCACCGAAAAACAGCCCGACCGCACCCTGCTGGAAAAACACCTTGCCGCCTACACCACCAAAAACAGCGCCGATTACTTCATTCACAAAGACCTCGGCGGTTTCCTGCGGCGCGAGCTGGATTTCTACATCAAAAACGAAGTGATGAACCTCGACAATGTGCAGAGCGCCGCCGACTTCGCCCCGCTGGAACGCGACTTACGCCTTATCCAGACCCTGCGGCAAATCGCGCATAAAATCATCGACTTCCTCGCCCAGCTGGAAAACTTCCAGAAAAAACTGTGGCTGAAAAAGAAATTTGTCGCCGCCAGCCACTGGCTGATTACCCTGAACCACATTCCCGCAGAATTGCTGGAACAAGTCGCTGCCAACGAAAAACAGCTCGCGGCATGGAAAAACCTTTTTGCTTTCAAACAGTTACCCCCCCCCCTCGATATTTTTTTCCTTGTAAAAACAGACCCTTACCTCGTCGTCGATACCTCGCTTTACCCGCCTGAATTTCAGGCCGCCCTGCTTACCCGTCTATCCGAACAGGAAGACTTCCCCGACCTTGACGCCGCCACCGACGGCTTACTCATCCATTCCGACAATTTTCAGGCATTAAACCTGTTACAGGCACGCTATCGTGAACAGGTGAAATGTATCTATATTGATCCGCCGTATAACACGACCAACGACGGATTTATCTATAAGGATAACTACCGTCATTCAAGCTGGTTATCCATGATTATTGACCGCCTTCAATTCTCACATTCTCTATTAAATGACCATGGTGGGTTCTTTGCCAGCATTGACGATGGCGAACAGGATAATCTCAAGAAAATTGGTAATAGTATTTTTCGCCCGGAAAATTTTATGACTATTTTCCCTTGGCGCAAGCGTACTGCAAAATCTGACGTACCATTTGGCATATCACAAGATTACGAATATATTGTCGCTTTTGCCAAAAGCGACAATTTTTTAGCCCATACTGAAGGCAAGGAAAGAAAATATTTTACGACGAATGACTATCCTGATAGACCATGGCGTATCCACGATTTAACTACTCAAAGAAATGCTGAAGAGCGCCCAAATAGCTTTTTTACCATGATTAACCCTAAAAATGGCAAAGAATATCCAGCCAATCCTATAAGAACTTGGGCTGTTGCAATTGATACTTTTCAAGAATATTACGATGCCGGAAAAATTGTTTTTCCGGATGATTATGACTTCCTGAATATAAAGAATCCGGTTATGCGCTATTTTAAGGATGATGATATGGCGAAAGCAGGAGAAAATTTTGGCCGCGTCGCGGTCAGTACGAAATTCCCGGATAAAGTTGGAATGTCGCAAGATGGCACTAAAGAAGTAACCGCATTATTTGGAAACAAGGCTTTTAGCTTCCCCAAACCGACCAGCTTGATTAGCTTTATTATTGAGACCAATACGAAAGGAAATGACTTAATCCTCGACTACTTCGCCGGTTCCGGTACAACCGCCCATGCGGTGATTAATCTCAACCGTGAAGACGGTGGCAAGCGCAAATACATTTTGGTGGAACAAGCGGAATACTTTAATACCGTGCTCAAGCCGCGCGTGCAGAAGGTGATTTACAGCAAGGAGTGGAAAGACGGCAAGCCGCACGCGGATGGCGACGGCAATTTTCACGGCGTGCCGCAAATCGTCAAGGTGCTAAAGCTGGAAAGCTATGAAGACACGCTCAACAATTTACAACTGCACAAGCCGGATTTACTCGCCCATACCTTGAGCAAACAAAGCGCGCAGGATTATCTGCTACACTATATGATCGACATTGAAAGCCGTGATTCGCTGCTTTCTAGCGACGATTTCCGCAAGCCCTTCGATTACCGCCTCAATATCGCCAGCGATTCCGCCGGGGCTTATACGCCGCAGCTGATTGATTTGGTAGAAACCTTTAATTACCTTTTGGGGCTGCGGGTAGATGCCGTGGAAGACCGTCGCCATGACAAAGGCTATGTTTTCATTGAAGGTTATCTTGATGGCGAGCGGGTATTGCTGCTATGGCGTGATTGTGAGTGCTGGGATTATGACGGCCTGCAACGGCTATTAGAGAAAAAGAAAATCAAACCGCAAGACAGCGAATTTGCCGCAATCTATATCAACGGCGACCACACTTTGCCCACCGTTTGGCAGGACAACGATGCCGATGGCGGCAGCGCGCGCACGCTAAAGATTCGCAGTATTGAAGCGGAGTTTCTCCGCCTGATGTTTGCGGAGGCGGAATAATGGCAACTTTTCATGACCACCTCATCATTAACCGCTGGCTGCTTTCCCTGTTTAACCAACGCGATTTGCAGGCATTCAAGACGCGCCTCGGTGATGACCGCTTCAGCGGGCTGGATGACAGTGGGCAAACCCGCTTCTTCGAGCAGCTCAACAACAGTCTTTTTCATAGTGATGCGATAGATGAACAGACGCTGCGCCGCTATGACTTCAATATTATCCGGCATTGGCAACAGATTACCGCCAAGCGCAATCACGCGGAAGGACACGAATTACAGCTCAAGTATTTTCAGTATTTGTCACTGCTCTTTACTGAAATTTATCTTGACTGGTATTTTAACCGCCGCGAGGCATTATGCGCCGCGCTCAATCAAACGCTGGCGCAGTATTTACAGGAAAGAGAGGCACGCAATCTCTCGCCTTACACTATCGAGGATTTGAACAAGCTCGCTTACTGGAATGCCACCGGCAGTGGCAAAACGCTACTGATGCACGTCAATATTCTGCAATTCCGCCATTATTGCCCGGAGAAAATGGATAAAACCATTTTGCTGACGCCCAATGAAGGGTTAAGCCAGCAGCATTTGCAGGAATTTATCCGTTCCGGTCTGCGCGCCGCCATTTTTGACAAAAACAGCAGCAATGCTGATTTATTTGGCGATATTGAAATCATCGACATCAACAAGCTGGCGGAGCGCGATGGCGACAAAACCGTCGCCGTTGCCGCTTTTGCCGGACGCAATTTGGTATTGGTCGATGAAGGGCATCGCGGCACTTCCGGCGATACGTGGATGAAGCGGCGTGAAGCGCTGATTGGTGACGGTTTTGCTTTTGAGTATTCGGCGACTTTTGGCCAGGCAGTCGCAAAAGGAAAAACAATTAAGGAGCAGGAAATTGAGTTAATCAAAAACAAGGCCAAGATGTACTTCAATAGCCGCAACCTTAATCATCTGGATGCGGAGCAGCGGGAAATCGTAGCGCTGAATACTGCCGAGAAACGCGCAGCGAAACAAACCGCTATGTTTGAAACTTATGCCAAGGCGGTGCTGTTTGATTATTCCTACAAGTATTTTTATGCCGATGGCTATGGCAAGGAAAGCCTGATTCTCAATATGGATGATGCGGGCTATGAGTTGCACGGCGATTTGTATTTGACTGCCTGTTTGTTGTCGTTTTATCAGCAGCTGTATTTGTTTGATATGGGGGGCGCGCAGCTTGATGAATGGAATTTGGAGCGGCCGCTGTGGGTATTTGTCGGCAACAAGGTTGCCGATGATGACAGCGATGTGTTGCAGGTGGTGCGCTTTCTCGCTTTTTTCCTCAACCAGGCGACGGAAGTACAGCGCTGGTTGCACGCTTTGCTGGAAGACAGGGCGCAGATTGTCGATAAGCACGGCAACAATATTTTCAGTCAGCGCTTTGCGCCGCTGATGACGTTTCTTGGCAAGGAAGCGGATTTGTACGCCGATATTTTGCAGCGTCTTTTTCATGCGCCTGCGGGCGGCCGTTTGCATTTGTCGCTATTGAAAAAAGCCGAGGGCGAGCTTGCCTTAGCGGTGGGCGAGAATGGCACGCCGTTTGCCGTGATCAATATTGGCGATGCCAGCGGGTTTTTCAAAACGGCGGAAGGCAGCGAGGATTTTGTCTGCCGCAGCGATGATTTTTCGCCCGCTCTTTTTAGCAAGATTAACCAGAAAGACAGCCCGATTCATGTGCTGATTGGCTCGCGTAAATTTTCAGAAGGCTGGTCAAGTTGGCGCGTTTCTACCATGGGTTTGCTCAATATGGGCAAAAGCGAGGGCAGCCAGATTATTCAGCTTTTTGGCCGTGGAGTACGCCTGAAAGGGCGCGGCTTTTCTTTGAAACGCAGTTTGGCAGCAGAACGACCAAAAGGTTTGCATCTCGATAAATTAGAAACGCTCAATATTTTCGGCATCCGCGCCGGTTATATGGAGCAGTTCAAGGCCTATTTGCGCGAAGAAGGCATTACCCCGCCGGATGAAATGCTGATGGTGGATTTCAAGGTGCAGCCCAATTTGCCTGCGGTGCAATTAAAAACGCTGCGCCTGAAAGATGGCTATAAGGACAATCAGAAGATGGGCTTCAAGCGGCAGAAAAAAATAGATTTGTATGAGATACCAGAAGAATGGCGCGGCAAGATTAAAAAGATTCATGCCACGCTTGACCGCTATCCGCGCGTGGAAGCCTTAAGCACTACGCCGGGTAATGCGTTGCCGCTGAATCAGCGCGAAATTCATACGTTGGATAGCCGTCTGTTTCCGCTGTTTGATTGGGACGCTATTTATTTGCGGCTGCTCGATTTCAAACAGCGGCGCACCTGGAGCAATTTGCGCCTCGATAAAGACCGCTTGCGCGCGTTTGTCGAAGGCAATGACTGGTACACGCTGTTTATTCCGGCAAGCGCGCTCATCGTGCATTCTTTTGCCGATGTACTCAAACAGCAGGATTTGTTGCTGGAATTGTTGTGCCTTTATACCGAAACATTTTATGCGCGGCTTAAAGCGGCATATGAGGGGCAGTTTTATGAAACGGCGCTGGTCGATAGCGACAATGGCTCAATGCAAAACGGCTATCAATTTGCGATAGAGCCGAATGATGACGGGCGCGAGTATGAGAAAAAGCTGCGGGAATTAAAGCGACTTGTCGAATCTGACAGCATCAAGGAAGCGCTTAATTGGCGCGCGCCACAAATCAGCGCCATTTGTTTTCCGGCGCATTTGTATTATCCAATTATGGTGCTGGAAGACAAAGACAGCCTGCCGCTAAAGATGCAGCCGCTGAATATGAATGTGGATAGTGAAATCCGCTTTGTTCATGATTTGCAGGAGGCGCATGATAGCGGCGAGTTATTACGCTGGACAGGCGGTCGTGATTTGTATTTGTTGCGCAATGCGGCAAATAAGAGTAAGGGATTAGGTTTTGCTCTAGCCGGGAATTTTTATCCTGATTTTCTTTTATGGTTGGTAGACAAGGAAAGCGGGCAGCAATGGCTGTCGCTGATTGACCCGAAGGGTATCCGCCAGATGGATTTAAGCGACCCGAAATTTGGCCTTGCCGATGAGGTCAAGCGCTTGCAGCGGGAGTTAAAGCTGGATATTGCTTTGAACAGTTTTATTCTCTCGGTTACTGCGCGGCAGGATTTGCTCAATGTCGCGGATTGGTCGGACGCAGATTTCCGCGAGAAACATATTCTCTTTATGGATGATGATTATTTGCCGGAGATGTTTGCCATGATTTTGGACGAAGGGGAAATGGCATGAAGACGACCGCGCATCAGGCCAAGTATTTTGCCCATGAGATTTCTTGTCTTTCCCATAATAATGATGCCGGGGATTTGACCGGCGCGCTGATGAGTGCGCAGGTGGATTTGAATCCGCACCAGATTGAGGCGGCGTTATTTGCGCTCAGGCATCCACTGCATGAGGGAGTGATACTCGCCGATGAGGTCGGGCTGGGCAAAACGATTGAGGCTGGTCTGGCGCTGTGTCAGCTGTGGGCGGAGCGCCGACGGCGTTTGCTGGTGGTGTGTCCGGCGGCTTTGCGCAAGCAATGGCAGGAGGAATTGCGCGAGAAATTCGCCCTGCCCGGCAGGATTGCCGAGGGCAGTTTGCCGCCGTTTGAGGATGGCGTGCTGATTGTGTCTTATGAATTTGCGCGCAAGTATGCCGCGCCATTGCAGGCGGCGGATTGGGATTGTGTCGTGCTGGATGAGGCGCACAAGTTGCGCAATGCCTACAAGGATGGCAATAAAATCGGCCAGGCATTGCGCGTCGCCTTTGCCGGGAAAAAGAAGCTGCTGTTGACGGCGACGCCTTTGCAAAATTCGCTGATGGAATTGTATGGGTTGTCGCTCTTTCTTGACCCGCATTTATTTGGCGATGCCAAGCAATTCCGCCGCGATTTTATTGCGCAAGGCAATAGCGATGCACTGCGCCTGCGTTTGCGTGGTTTTGTGCAGCGCACGCTGCGTCGCGATGTGCGCGAGTATGTGCGCTATACCAGCCGCCATGCGCTGACGCAGCAATTTACACCGCGCGATGACGAGTTCGCGCTGTATCAAGATGTGTCGGCATTTTTGCAGCGCGAGCATTCGCACGCCCTGCCGCGCCGCCAGCGCCATCTCACCGGGATGATTTTGCGCAAGTTGCTTGCTTCCAGCCCGTTTGCGGTGCTGGGTACGCTGGAGGCGATGCGCAGCCGCCTGCTCGCATTGCAACAGGGCAAGCAGGAAACGGCGCTGCCCGCGCTCTTTCCCGGCGAGGATGTGTATGACAGCGCGGAGGAATGGGAGGAAGCAGACGCGCCGCCGGAGTCGCCCGATGTGAAGGGACTGGCGGAGGAAATCGCCCTGCTGGAGGGGTTTATCGCGCAGGCGCAGCACTTGTGCAACAGCACGGACAGCAAGGCGCAGGCACTTTTGGAAGCGTTGCAAAGCGGCTTTGCGCGCATGGCAGAGCTGGACGCGGCGCAAAAGGCGATTATTTTTACGGAATCAACGCGCACGCAGCAGCATCTCGCCGATTTTCTTCACGCCAACGGTTATGCGGGCAAGGTGGTGCTGTTTAACGGCACGAATAATGACGCCGCCGCGCGTGCCATTTATGAGGCGTGGCGCGCCGACCCGGCAAACCGGGGGCGCATTACCGATTCGGTTTCTGCCGACAAACGCGCCGCGCTGATTGACCGCTTTCGCGATGCGGCGCAAATCATGATTGCCACCGAAGCGGCGGCGGAAGGCGTAAACCTGCAATTTTGTTCGCTGTTGATTAACTACGACCTGCCGTGGAATCCGCAACGGGTGGAGCAGCGCATCGGCCGTTGCCACCGCTACGGGCAGAAGTTTGACGTGGTGGTGATGAATTTCCTCAACCGTCGCAACGAGGCAGACAAGCGTATTCTCGAATTGCTAACCGAGAAATTTCAGCTCTTCAGCGGACTTTTCGGCGCGTCCAACGATATTCTGGGGCGGGTGGAAAATGCCGATCTTGATTTTGAAAAGCGCGTCACGCAGATTTTCGACACCTGCCGCACCCCGCAGGAAATCAACCACGCCTTTGACCGGTTGCAGGCGGATTTGGAGGAAGCGATTAGCGCGCGCATGGCGCAAACCGAAGCGACCATGCACGATGCGCTCGATCAGGACGTGATTGAACGACTGAAGCTGAGCCACACGGAAATTGACCAGCGCCTGGACAAGGCAAGCCGCTGGTTCTGGCGCCTGTCGCAGTTTGTCTTGCACCCCTACGCTGACCGCTTCGACGCGGAAAAGCGCCGTTTTTATCTACAACGGTCACCGCTTACTGCCGCACAAACCGGCTTTTATCGCTTGACGGCCGACCCGCAGGATTTTCCCTTCCGCCCGAACACGCCGCTGGGCGAATGGT
>NZ_CALJAH010000117.1 GCF_938028185.1 uncultured Cardiobacterium sp.
ATAGCTTCACAATCACACCACGCAACAACTTTTTCTTAAATCTTCCAACTTTCTTCATTAACCACTGTTTTTGCAGGAAATGTTTTTTTCAACTTCTACACTCAACTCCGAGCCATTCGCCTTCTGCTAGGCTTTTTCCAGGTGCTTCGGTAAGATGCTGCCCCTTCCTTTTAACTGAAACCTTGGAGTTTTTATGGATGTAATTGCACGCATCAAAGACCAGCTCGAATCCACACCGGTCATCCTTTATATGAAAGGCACGCCGGATTTCCCGCAGTGCGGTTTTTCGGCGAAGGCGGTAGCCTGTTTGAAAGAGGTCGGTGAGCCGTTTGCTTACGTCAATATTTTGCAGGATCCAGAAATCCGTGCCGAGTTGCCGAAATACGCCAACTGGCCGACGTTCCCGCAGTTATGGGTCAAGGGCGAGCTGATTGGCGGCTGCGACATCATTACTGAAATGCACCAGGCGGGCGAACTGGCACCATTGCTGGCGAACATTGAGTGGCCGGACGAAGACTGAATAGCGCTATACCAACGGCTATCCCGTCGCCCCGTCCGCCGTGGCACAATCCCCCTTCCCATCACCAACCACGAGAATCTCATGAAAAAATCCCTGATTTGTACCGCTCTTGGCCTTGCCACCCTCGCCCAGATTGCGCAGGCTGGCACGCTGGATGACATCAAAAAACGTGGCGAGTTGCGTTGCGGCGTCACCCAGGCACTGGCCGGATTTTCCGTCGCTGACGACAATGGCCGCTGGACGGGGCTGGACGTGGACTATTGCCGCGCGCTGGCATCCGCCATTTTTGACGACCCGGAAAAAGTCAGTTTCCGCCCGACCTCGTCAAAAGAGCGCTTCACCGTGCTGCAATCCGGCGAAATTGACGTACTGGCGCGCGTTACCACCTGGACGACCTCGCGCGACGTTGATATGCCGTTTGATTTCATCGGCGTCAATTACTACGACGGCCAGGGCTTCATGGTGCGCAAAGACCTTGGCATCAAGAGCGTCAAAGACCTTTCCGGCGCGTCTATCTGCACCAACACCGGTACCAGCACCGAAACCAACATGGCGGACTATTTCAAATCCAACGGCATGGAATACAAGCCGGTGATCTTTGAAAAATCCGAAGAAGTGAAATCCGCCTACGATGCGGGACGCTGCGATGCCTACTCCTCGGACGTTTCCGGTCTCTATGTCCAGCGCAAACTGCTTGCCAAACCGGACGAGCACGTCATCCTGCCGGAAGTCATCTCCAAAGAGCCGCTTGGCCCGCTGGTACGCCAGGAAGACCCCGCTTTCAAAGACCTCGCCGCGTGGACACATTTCTGCATGGTCAATGCCGAAGAATACGGCGTCACCAAGGCGAACCTTGAAGAAATGAAAAAGAGCGACAATCCGAACATCCGCCGCCTGCTCGGCCTTGAAGCCAACGGTGCGGACAAACTGGGCGTAGGCGCGGATTTCTGCGCGAAAATCATCAAACACGTCGGCAACTATGGCGAAGCCTACGACCGCAACGTCGGCAAAGACTCGCCGCTCAACATCGAACGCGGCCTGAACCGCCTCTGGAACCAGGGCGGCATCATGTTTGCCCCGCCGCTGCGCTGATATAGACGAAGCCCTGTACGGCATTTCGCCGCCTGACCGGGCTTTCTAAAAAAATGGCGAAGCCATTATGTAAATGACCCAAGCGGTTCCAGCCGCTCTTCCCGCTCCAAAGCCCCGCCCGTCGGGGCTTTATCCCGACTGCGCATCGCGGTGGTATCATGCCGCGCGTTCAACCAACCGGAAGCCTGACATGGCGGTTTATTTCACAGCAGATACCCACTTTTTTCACCACAACATCATCAAATACTGCAACCGCCCCTTCCGCAACGTCGCCGAAATGAACGCCGCGATGATTACACGCTGGAACGCGCAAGTGGGCAAAGGCGACCGCGTCTATCACCTGGGCGACGTCTCCTTTGGCGGCCTTGCCGAAACCTTCCGCCTGCTTGCCGAACTCAATGGCGAAATCTGCCTGGTCAGCGGCAACCACGACGACGAACTCGGTGCCGACCCCTACCTGCGTGAACGCTTCCGCTGGATCAGGCCCTACCACGAAGAAACGCTGGACGGCCAGCCGCTGGTACTCTTTCATTACCCCATCCTCGAATGGCGCGGCGCGCAACGCGGCAGTTGGCACCTCTACGGCCACACCCACGGCACCGTGCGCCTGCGCGGCGCGGCGCTGGACGTCGGCATCGACGCCCATCCCGAATACCGCCTGTGGTCGTGGGACGAAATCCGCGCCCGCCTCGCAGCCATCCCGCCCCTGCCCTACCCGCCCCGCAACCCCAAAGCCTGAACCCATGCAAGACTACACCTGGCGCCGCGCCTTCATCCTCACCATCCCCATCCTCCTCGGCTACATCCCGCTGGCCATCGCCTACGCGGTAATGTGGACGCAAAACGGCCTACCCGCGCTGTGGGCGCTCGCCGCCAGCATCTTCCTCTACGCCGGGGCAATGCAATTCCTCCTCGCCGGCCTCTTGGTAAACGGCACCAGCCTCGGCGCGGTCGCCCTTGCCACCCTCGCCGTCAATTTACGCCTCATCTTCTACGGTTTCTCCTTCCCGACCGCCGCCTACCGCGGCCGCCCGCTGCTCCTCGCCTACAGCATCTTCGCACTGACCGACGAAGCCTACAGCCTCATCGCGCCGATGGGACGCGACACCGACCCACGCCTCATCACCCGCATCGAAGCCCTCTGCCAACTCTACTGGATTAGCGGCACCGCCCTCGGCCTCCTCCTCGGACAAATCATCCCGCCCGCACTCACCGGGTTTGAATTTGCCCTGACCGCCCTCTTCCTCATCCTCGCACAAAGCCACAGCTACTACCGCGAACGCCGCCCGGCGCAAGCCTACGGCCTCATCGCCATCCTCATCGCGCTTGCCACCGTCAGCGAGCGTAACGTCCTGGCGACCGCCATCGCCATCCTCCTCGCCCTCCTCTGCCTCAGCCCCCGCAAAACCGCCGCATGAACCACACCGCCATCGCCGCCGCCGTCCTCGTCAGCGCCGTCATCACCTTCGCCCTGCGCGCCTTCCCCTTCCTCCTCGCGCGCATCGCCCGCCGCTACGACACCACCTTTGCCTGGCTCGGCCGCGTCATGCCGCCGGGCGTGATGACCATCCTCGCCCTCTACGCCGCCAGCACCCTCAAATGGCAACCCGCCAGCGCCGCTGCCGTGAGCGCGCTCGCCCTCATCACCGTCATCGCCCTCGAACACCGCTGGCGCAACCCCGTCATCAGCGTCCTCGGCGGCATGAGCCTCTACATCGCCGGACAAAGCCTGCTGGCGGCGGCCTGAAAACCGCCCTCCCCTGCGGCGCAAGCCGCAGCGGGAGCCACTGCCCTGTCCTTCCCGCCTTGCCATTGCGCGCCGCGCGCAGTATCGTGCAGACCCTCAATCCCAACCCGAAAGGAGCCACCCATGAGCCGAGAAGTCCCCGCCGTCTTCGGCAGCGTTTTCTACCCCGAAATGCCGGTCATCGCCTACGAAAACGGCGCCTGGCAACCCGTGCGCTGGCAGAACAGCGCCGAAATCACCCTGCCCGCCGGCGCGCACGGCCTGCACTACGGCAGCGAATGCTTTGAAGGCCTGAAAGCCTTCCGCCAAAAAAACGGCGACATCGTCCTCTTCCGCCCGGACGACAACATCGCGCGGATGCAACAAAGCGCGCGCCTGCTCGAAATCCCCGTCCCCGAAACCGCCGCCTTCCGCGACGCCCTCTTTGAACTCGTGCGCCGCGCCGCCGACATCGTGCCGGACGCGCCGAACGCGATGTACCTGCGCCCGACCCTCATCGGCACCGACCCCGTCATCGGCAAGGCCGCACACGGCACCGACAGCGCCGTGCTCTACATCCTCGCCTCGCCGGTGGGTGACTACTTCAAGGTCGGCAGTCCGATGAAACTGCTGGTTGAGACCCAACACCAACGCTGCGCACCGCACATGGGACGCATCAAATGCGGCGGCAACTACGCCTCCGCCCTCGGCTGGACGACCGCCGCCCACAAAAAATACGGCGCGAACCAGGTTCTGTTCTGCCCGAATGGCGACGTCCAGGAAACCGGCGCGAGCAACTTCATGCTCATCGACGGCAATACCATCCGCACCAAACCGCTGACCGACGAGTTTCTGCACGGCGTCACCCGCGACTCCGTACTGAAAGTCGCCAAAGACCTGGGCTACACTATCGACGAACGCGACCTGACCGTCGCCGAACTGCAACTGGCGGTAGAAAACGGCGCGGAAGCCATCCTCACCGGCACCGCTGCCGTCATCTCGCCCGTAACCAGCTTCGTCATTGACGACAAAGAAATCCCGGTCGCCAGCCAAAAACACGGCCTGGCCATCCGCGAAGCCATCACCGCCATCCAGTACGGTGAAACCCCCGACCGCTACGGCTGGATCAAAAAAGTCTAAAAATCTGAAAAACGGCAAGGGCGGGGAAGCCCGCCCTTTTGCCTTCGCGCAAAACCATCCCTGCGAAAAAAACGGCGCCATGAGCGCCGTTTTTTTGCGGGTGAATGCTTAACGCTGCTGCATCACGCGGGCGAAACACGCCTTGACCGTTTTCACCGCGACATTGCTGACTACTTGCTGGCGGGTGGCGGGATTCAGGACTTGCAGCATTTCTTCGCCGCTCATCTGCTTCGGGGCTTCTTCGCTGACGCAGCCGCAGATTTTGTTTTCCCATTGCTGTTTGATTTCCGCGCCCATCAACGCCGAGGCGAGTTGCCATTCCTGGCGGGCGTTGAGCTGGCTGTGGCATTGCTGGTCAATCTGCGAGCTGATCAGCTCGCGGGCAATGGCGTTTTGGTTGAGGCCGCCGCTGGTGGTACAACCGCCGAGCAGGGCGGCGGCGATAAAGGTCAGGGTTTTTTGCATATTGGTTCCGGTTAGGGGGAGATGGGATTTACATACACTTGAGCGCTCAAGGTGTATGTATATGGTTCAGAATCCTTGTTCGTTGAGCCAGGCGGCGATGTCGGTGATTTGTTCGGGGATGACCTGATGCTGCATCGGGTAGGTTTTCCATGCGGGGGCGTAGCCTTTGCTTTTCAGGATGTTGTAGCTCGCCTTGCCTGCGGTGTAGGGGACGACCGGGTCGTGGGTGCCGTGCATTTGCAGGATGGGCGGGCAGTGGGCGCAGTCGGCGGGCGGGGTGTGGTCGCGGTCGGCGAGGTAGGTGGATAGCGCCAGTATGCCCGCGCAGGGGTGGCGCAGGCCGAGGTAGAGGGCGAGGACGCCGCCTTGCGAGAAGCCGGCGTAGAGGATGTTTTCCACCGGGATGCCGCGCGCTTCTTCTTCGGCGGCGATGGCGCGTATTTGCGCGGCGCTCGCCTCAATCCCGGCGAGGTCTTCGCCGCGCTGGTCAAAGCTGAGGTCTTTGAGGTCGTACCAGGCGCGCATCGGCAGGCCGTTGTTGAGGGTGACGGGGCGCACCGGCGCGTGCGGCAGGATGACGCGCGTGGTCGGACGCAGGTGCAGTTGCGGGATGATGGGGGCGAAGTCATGTCCGTCCGCGCCGAGGCCGTGCAGCCAGATGATGCTGTGGGTGGCGTTTTTTTCGGCGTCGTGGGTGATTCGTTCGAGGGGCTGTGCCATAATTTCGCTCCTTTTTTAGCGGGTTTTTCGCAATGTTCAGGTTTTTTGTGTTTTTTATTGTAACGGCTTTGTGCGCGGGTTGCGGGCAGAAGGGGCCGCTGTTTTTGCCGGATGATGCGCCCAAGGCGCAGGAGCAGGCCGGTGAGTGAGTTTTTGTCCGGGTTGGATGCGCAGGGGCGCGTCGGCGGGGTGTCGCTGGTGCAGCTCGTTGCCGAGTTTGGTTCGCCGCTGTATGTGTATGACGGTGATGCGATTCGCGCACGGTTTTGTGGTTATTTGGCGCACGGGTTGCCGCGCGGGTTGTCGCTGCATTATGCGTTGAAGGCGAACTCGAATTTGGCGATTTTGCGCCTGCTCGCGGCAGAGGGCGCGGGGTTCGATATTGTTTCTGGCGGCGAGTTGGCGCGGGTGTTGCAGGCCGGCGGCGATGCGGCGCGGGTGGTGTTTTCCGGTGTGGCGAAAACGGATGCGGAGTTGCAGGCGGCGCTCGCGGCCGGGATTGGCTGTTTTAATGTGGAGTCGGCGGCGGAGTTGCAGTGTCTTGCCGAGGTGGCGACAGCGATGGGCAAGGTTGCGCCCGTCGCGCTGCGGGTGAACCCGGATGTGGACGCGAAGACGCATCCGTATATTTCCACCGGGATGCGTGAGAACAAGTTTGGCGTGGCGCTGGAAGACGCGCCCGCGTTGTATCGTTGGGCAGCGGCGCAGCCGTCGCTGCGCGTGGCCGGCATCGGCTGTCATATTGGTTCGCAGATTCGTCTGCTGGAGCCGTTTTTGCAGGCGGCGGATTCGGTGCTGGCGCTCGCCGATGCGCTGGCGGCGGAGGGCATCGCCTTGCAGCACGTGGATTTGGGCGGCGGTCTCGGTATTGAGACGGAAGCTGAAAAGATGTCGCTATCGCCTGCTGATTTGTCTCGCGCGCTGCTGGAGAAGGTTGGCGAGCGCCCGCTGCGTTTGCATTTGCAGCCGGGGCGGTCACTGGTCGGCAATGCCGGGCTGCTGCTTTCGCGGGTGGTGTTCCGCAAGTCGCAGTCGGGGCGCGAGTTTTTGATGCTCGACGCGGCGATGAATGATTATGTGCGCCCGGCGCTGTATCAGGTGCGGCCGTCGCTGCTGAATGTGTCGCGTCCGTATGACGGGGTGTCGCGCATGGATGTGGTCGGCCCGGTATGCGAGAGCGGCGATACGTTCGCGCGCGATTATCCCATTTGTGGCGAGCGCGGCGATGTGGTCGCGATTCCCGGCACCGGCGCGTATGGGTTTTCGATGGCGAGTAATTACAACTCCCGCCCGCGTCCCGCCGAGGTGTTGGTTGAAGGCGGGCAGGCGCGGCTGATTCGCCGCCGGGAAACGTTTGCCGATTTGTGGGCGCAGGAGCTTTTATGAGCGGGCAGTCGTTGTATGACAAGGTCTGGCAGGCGCATGTGGTGCGCGAGGCGGACGGCCAGGCACTGCTTTATATTGACCGCCATTTGATTCATGAGGTGACCTCGCCGCAGCCGTTTGACGGCCTGCGTCTTGCCGGGCGCAAGCCGTGGCGGGTCGATGCGATTCAGGCGGTGCCGGATCATAATGTGCCGACGTTGCACCCGGAGCGCGAGATTGAGGACGCGGTTTCGCGCGCGCAGGTGGAGGCGCTGGAGCGCAACTGCGCCGAGTTTGGCATTCGTCTGTTTGGGCGACGCGACCCGCGCCAGGGGATTGTGCATGTTATCGGCCCGGAGCAGGGCTTGACGCTGCCGGGGATGACGATTGTTTGCGGCGATTCGCATACGTCCACGCATGGCGCCTTTGCCGCGCTCGCTTTTGGCATTGGCACGAGTGAGGTCGAGCATGTGCTGGCGACGCAGTGTTTGCCGCAGAAGAAGACGAAGTCGATGCGCATCGTCATTGACGGCGATTTGCAGCCGGGGGTGTTCGCCAAGGATATGATGCTGGCGGTGATTCGTACCATCG
>NZ_CALJAH010000118.1 GCF_938028185.1 uncultured Cardiobacterium sp.
CCCCTCCCCAACCCTCCCCCGCTGCGGGCTTCGCCCTGCAGGGGAGGGAATTTTTCAATTGCAAACAGCCCCTGACCGCACCCTGAAAAATCATTCCGTCCATGAACCCCGAACTCCTTAACCCCCAACTCTGGCTGAAATATGCCGCCAAATATCCACTGCTGGCATTGCTCGCCCTCATCTGGGCAGGCTTCGTCCTGGATCGCCTCACCTTCAAAAGTCTGCGCCAATTCCTCGGCATCCGCCCGCGCCATTTCCTCAGTCTGCCCGCGATATACACCGCGCCATTTTTCCATGTTGACTGGGCGCACCTGCTCTCCAACAGCATTCCGCTTGCCATCATGGGCTTTTTGAGCGCCAACCTGCTGCCGCTGCATAAATACCTGCTGTTGCTGCTGCTTGCAGCGACGGGCAGCGGCCTCGGCGTCTGGCTCTTTGGCCGCAACGCCATCATGCTCGGCGCCTCCGGCCTCGTCTTCGCCCTCTTTGGCTTTCTCCTCGCCAACGCCGCCTTTATCCACGACCCGTGGGCGCTCTATTCCGCCATTGCCGCCTTCCTCCTCTACGGTGGACTGCTGGCGTCGCTGTTCAAATATCAGCCGCAAGTTTCGTGGGCGGCACACATCTGGGGATTCCTCTCCGGCATCGCCACCGCCTGGTGGTTTGCCGGAGCGCCAATGCCACGCTAAAGGCTGTTTACAATTGAAAAATCCCCCACTCCCGCAGACGCCAAATTTTCAAAACTCGCCATGGTGGCGGGTTTTCTTTTGCGTGTTATTCCGCGTCACGGCGCAGGTCAATGTCCTGCAGCGGGATTTTGTGAGTGCGGTAGCGCAGCTTGTGGTAGAGGTAGAAGGCGAGGAAGACCGGGATGCCCATGTAGGTGACGACGAGGCGTTTCCAGTTGAGGTCGCCTTTCAGCACCAGCTCGGTGTCCTGGCCGATGATGACCAGCACGCACAGGGTGAGCGCCAGAAGCGGGCCGAAGGGGAACCATTTGGCGCGGTAGCCGAGTTCGCTGAGCGAGCGGCCTTGCGCGGCAAAGGCGCGGCGGAAGCGGTAATGGCTGATGGCGATGCCGAGCCAGGCGATGAAGCCGGTGAGGCCGGAAGCGGCGATGATGTACTGGTCGAACAGGTCTTTGCCGATTTCTTCGTTCAGTTGCAGCAGGAAGAGGCCGAGGATGACGGCAGCGGTGGATGCCAGGGCGATGAGCGGTACGCCGCTGCCACGGGTGGTGCGCGCAAAAACTGGCCAGGCGAGGCCGTCTTTGCCCATCGCGTAGAGCATCCGCACCGAGGCGTACATCCCGGAGTTGCCCGCCGACAGCACGGAGCTCAAGATAACCGCGTTCATCACGGCTGCGGCAAAGGCGAATCCGGCGCGCTCAAAAACGAGGGTGAAGGGCGATTTGGCGATGTTTTCCGCGCCCGCGCCGATGTCCGCGCCGAGCAGTTCGTCGCTGGTGTGCGGGATGAGCAGGCCGATGACGAGGATGGCGAGGATGTAGAAGATGAGGATGCGCCAGAAGATTTGTTTGACCGCTTTCGGGATGCTTTCTTCCGGGTTGGCGGTTTCGCCGGCGGTGATGCCGATGAGTTCTGTCCCCTGGAAGGAGAAACCGGCGATGAGGAAGACGCCGAGGATGGTGAGGAAATGGCCGCCCGCGCCGTCGCCGAGGAAGGGGCCGCCTGCTGCGGTGAAGTTGCTAAAGCCGACGTACTCGCCGCCGAGGATGCCGAAGATGGTCAGCGTGCCGATGCAGAGGAAGATGATGACGGTGACGACTTTGATGAGCGCGAACCAGTATTCGGATTCGCCGTAGGCACGCACGGAAAAGGCGTTCAAGAGACAAATGAGGCCAAAGAAAATCAGGCTCCAGCCCCACGGCGGCAGGAAGCGCAGCGGCTCCCAGTAGGTGATGACCACGGCGGCGATGGAGACGTCCACCGCGACGGTGATGACCCAGTTGAACCAGTAGTTCCAGCCGAGGGCGAAGCCGAGCGAGGGATCGACGTAGCGCGAGGCGTAGGTGGCGAACGAGCCGGAGGTCGGCAGCCAGGTCGCCATTTCGCCGAGCGAGGTCATGAGGAAATAGACCATCAGGCCGATGGCGGCGTAGGCGACGAGCGCGCCGCCGGGGCCGGCGTCGTGGATGGCGCTGCCGCTTGCCATGAAGAGGCCAGTGCCGATGCAGCCGCCGATGGCAATCATCGACAGATGGCGGGTTTTCAGGTGGCGTTTCACCTGGGTATTGGGGGAAGTGTCTGTCATTTCAGTCCTTCTTTTGGATGGCGGAATTTATACATACACCTGAGCGCTCAGGGTGTATGTAAACGGGGTTATGGATGGCTCCCGGTACTATTTTGGAAAGCGCCTTTCGCAGATGGGGTATTGATTCATACCTGACATCGTTTTTTGTCGCGCTGCGGGTTATTGGCTGCCCCCACCCCAGCCCTCCCCCACGGGGGAGGGAGCCTTTCCGCTGTTTGACAGGCTTTCGTTTTCTGCACGAACAGCAAACAGCCAAAACAGGAGATGAAAGCCCATGTACGCAATTTCGTCGAATCACACTTCCTACGGCGGAAAAGTGAATCACAGGGCGTTTGCGATTATGCCCGTTGCGAGCGTCATTCTGCGGGCATACGCAGGTCAACTCCCTCCCCCGTGGGGGACTGGAACAGCTCGCGCGTAGTGCGAGAGAGTTGGGGAGGGGGCAGCAAACAACCCGCGCAGCGACCGACCATATACAAAACGCCGCAAACAATCTCAATGCCCCTTCTTCACCGGCCGTTGCCAGCCGCTGATGGTTTTCTGCTCGCTGCGCGTCAGCGCCAGTTGCTCCGCCGGGACGTCTTTGGTGATGACCGAACCGGCGCCGATGGTCGCGCCGTCGCCGATGTGCACCGGGGCGACCAGCGCGCTGTTCGAACCGATGAAAACGCGGTCGCCGAGGGTGGTGCGGTATTTGTTGGCGCCGTCGTAATTGCAGGTAATCGTCCCCGCGCCAATGTTGACCGCGCTGCCGAGGGTGGCGTCGCCGATGTAGCTCAAATGGTTGATTTTGCTGCCACGGCCAACATTCGCCGCCTTGGTTTCGACGAAATTGCCGATGCGTACCCCTTCGGCCAGCACCGTTTTCGGCCGCAGCCGCGCGAACGGCCCGACTTGCGCGTTCGCCCCCACTTCGCAATGCTCCAGCCGCGAATGACTGTAAATGCGCGCGCCCGCCGCGATGGTGCAACTGTCCAGCACGCAGCCGCTTTCAATATAAACATTGTCGCCAAGGCTGACCGCGCCTTTCAGCACCACATTCGCCTCAATCACCACATCGCGCCCGGCGCTGACCGTGCCATGCACGTCAATCCGCGCCGGGTCAATCAAGGTAACGCCTGCCTCCAGCAACGCCTGTGCCTGCCGCTGCCGCCACACCGCTTCCGCCTGTGCCTGTTGTGCGCGGGTGTTGATGCCCATCGTCTCGGCGCTATCGGCGGCGGGAACGGTCACGACGCGCCAACCGGCGGCGACGTGCAGCGCGATGAGGTCGGTCAAATAAAACTCGCCGGCGGCGTTGTAATCCTGCAATTGCGGCAAATAGCGGCGGAGGTACTCGCTTTTCACCGCCATCATTCCGGTATTGATTTCGCGGATGCCGCGCTCGGCGTCGCCCGCGTCTTTTTCCTCAACAATGGCGGTCATCTCGCCCGCCGCATTGCGCACGATGCGCCCGTAACCGTGCGGCTCGTCCACCACCGTGGTCAAGAGGGCAAAGCCGTTTTGCTGCCCCGCCTCCAGCAGCCGTTGCAGCGTCTCCGCGCGCACCAGCGGCGTGTCGCCATAAAGGATGAGGACGAGGTCTGCGCGGGCGATGTCATCCAGCGCCATCTGCACCGCGTGGCCGGTACCGCGCTGCTCCGCCTGCAAAATCCAGCGCAACTGCGGCCAGGCGGGGGCGATGCAGGCGCGCAACTGCTCGCCCTGATGGCCGTAAATCACCGCGCTTTCCGTCGGCGCGAGCACTTGCAGCGTCTCCAGCAAATGCACAATCATCGCCTTGCCGCCGACCGGCTGCAAAACTTTGGGCTGGGCGGAGTGCATACGTTTGCCTTGACCGGCAGCGAGAATGAGGGCGAGCGTCTTCATGTGGATTCCTTGTGGATGACGTGTGAGTAACTATTGTAACGAAAGCGCCGTTGTTGTGGGATTTTAGCCCTCAAAATTTACTTTCTTTGTGATGAGTGTGAATGCGGGTGTTAAAATACGCACATCTCCAGTGAGTTTCTGGTAAAAATCTGATTAAAGGAGCACAATTTTATGAAAAGACAAGAGAATCTCGAACGCGCCAAAAGCGCAGAAACCTGGGACGTCGTCGTCATCGGTGGCGGCGCGACCGGCCTCGGCATCGCGGTAGATGCCATTACCCGCGGATTCTCTACCCTGCTGCTGGAGCGCCGCGACTTCGCCAAAGGCACCTCCAGCCGCAGCACCAAACTCGTTCACGGCGGCGTGCGCTACCTCGCGCAAGGCTACGTCGATCTCGTGCGCGAAGCCCTACGCGAACGCGGCCGTCTCGCCAAAAACGCGCCGCACCTCTTCAAAAGCGAAGCCTTCATCATCCCCGGCGAAAAATGGTGGACGGCGCCGTACTACACCTTCGGCCTCTGGCTCTACGACCGCCTCGCCGGCAAACTCGGCATCGGCCACACCCGCTACCTCGGCAAAGCTGAGGCCAACAAACTGCTCGAAGGTGTCAAGCCGGAAAAACTGCGCAACGGTGTCTGCTACTACGACGGCCAGTTTGACGACTCCCGCCTCGCCATCAACCTCGCGCAAACCGCCGTTGAGCACGGCGCGGCGGTGGTGAACTACTGCGAAGTCATCGGTCTCAACAAAAACGAAGCAGGCAAAATCAGCGGCGTCAAAGTACGCGACACCCTCTCCGGCGACGAATTTACCGTAAACGCCCGTTGCGTCGTCAATGCGACCGGGGTATTCGCCAATGAAATCAACCATATGGATGACCCGCACTCCGAAGACGGCATCGTCCCCAGCCAGGGCGTACACATCGTCATCGATCGCAGCTTCCTCCCCGGCGACTCCGCGCTGATGGTGCCGAAAACCTCCGATGGCCGCGTCCTCTTCGCCGTACCGTGGCACGACAAACTCGTCGTCGGCACCACCGACACCCTCGTCAAAAACGCCGAATACGAACCGCTACCGCTCGAACAAGAAGTGGACTTTATCCTCAACACCGCCAAAGACTACCTCGTCAAGGCACCGACCCGCGCCGACATCCGCAGCGTTTACGTCGGCCTGCGCCCGCTTGCCGCGCCGAAAGACAGCGGCAAAAGCACCAAAGAAGTCTCGCGCAGCCACAAAGTACACGTCACCCCGTCCGGCATGGTGGACATCATCGGCGGCAAATGGACGACCTACCGGCAAATGGCCGAAGACGCGATTGACGCCGCCATCAAGGACAAAACCCTGCCGGAAAAACCCTGCCAGACCACCGAACTGAAAATCCACGGCCATGCGCCGGCGGACATGGGCAACCACCTCGGCTACTACGGCAGCGACCGCGCAGCGATAGAAGCGCTTGCCCAGGCTGATGCCAAAGCGGGCAGCAAAATCCACCCGGATCACCCCTTCCTCTACGCCGAAGCCTTGTGGGCGGTGCGCGAAGAAATGGCACAAACGCTGGAAGACGTCCTCGCCCGCCGTATCCGCCTGCTCTTCCTTGATGCCCGCGCCGCGAGTGAGGTCGCGGAAGACGTCGCGCGCTACATCGCCACCGAACTGGGCAAAGACGAAAACTGGGTACGCCAGCAGACGGAAGATTTCCGCAAACTGTGCAAGCAGTACCACTTCTGATTGCGCCTGCTAACAAAAATCCCCGCTCCGGCGGGGATTTTTCATCTGTGGAAATAGCGATATAGCCATCCACCGAAAGTTTCAGACAAGGCGCGTCGCCGCACAAGGCTTTGTAAAGATGGCTATAAAATCCGCCCTGCCCCTCCTTCGCAGGCGAGGGGACCGCTATGGCGTAGGCGTCGCCAGCCGTGCTTTCAGGTCGTATTCAATCGCAATGCCGGCGACGAGCGAGAAGAGGACGGCGGCGGAGAACCAGTAGATGCCGCTGTGGATTTGTACTTCCACCAACCAGCCGAGCTTCAGGATCATCAGCATTTGCGCGACGAAGAAGACGTCTATCATCGAGAATTTCGCCAGTTTGCCAAGCCAGCTCTGCCAGCGGGCAAGCGCGGCGGGGATGGGAGGGTAGTAGTAGAGGTATGCCGCCATCAGCGCGAATTTGCCGAGCGGGAAGAGGACGCTGAAGGCGAGCAGCAGCAGGCCGAGGCCGAAGGTTTTGTCGGCAAGCAGCGCGCCGATGCCGGAGAGGACGGTGAAGGTGTTTTTCACCAGCACCAGTTTTTGCACGGTCATCATCGGCAACAGGATGCCGGGGATGAAGGCGGCGACGCCCGCGAGGACGATGGTCAGCAGGATGAGGCGACGGCGGCGGTTTTCCACGCGGTTCATGCGACGTCCACCAGCGGCACGGTTTGTGCCACGCCCGCGAGGCGGTACTGGTAACGGCGGCAGTAGTCCAGCCATTCGGCCAGCGCGCGGTTTTGCGCCCGCTTTGCCGCGCGCTGTTGGCGTATCGGCAGGTCGGCGTCAAGCATCGCTTCAGCGAGGCGCGCGTCGTGATAGACGCGGATGCGGTAGTCGGGGGCGAAGCGGCGCTGTTGCCGCTGCGGGTAGAAATGGCCGAGCAGCCATTCGCTGGTGTAGGCGTGGCGGCCAATGCAGCGCAGGTAGATGGCCGCCCGCTGTGGCGCGCGCAGGATGTACCAGGCGTCATCGGCGGGCGGTTGCGGCAGGAGGAGGCGGAAGAGCCAGTAGTTGTGTTCGTAGAGCGATTGCAGCGGCACTTCGTCGCGCTGCATGAATCGCGGGGTTTGCATGGGGTCGGGTCTCCGAAAAAGGGGGCATTGTGGGGACGAACGCCGCCACACGCAAGCCTGCGCGATGCGTTAGAATGCGGCTTTTCAACTGTACAAGGAATCATCTCATGTCCTGGCATTCGCTGATTAAAGACATCCCGGACTATCCGAAAGCGGGCATTATTTTCAAGGATATTACCCCGCTGCTCGCCGACGGCCCCGGCTTCCACGCTGCCATTGAGGAGATGGCGCAGTTCTGCGAGGAAAGCGGCCATCAGCCCGATGTGCTTGCCTGCCCGGAAGCGCGCGGTTTTATTTTTGCCTCCGCCCTGGCGCAGCGCCTCGGCATCGGTTTTATCCCGCTGCGCAAGCCGGGCAAATTGCCACGTGAGGTCAGCCGCATCACTTTTGATTTGGAATATGGCCAGGACACCCTTGAAGTTCACACAGATGACGTCAAATCAGGGGTACGCGTGATGATGGTCGATGATGTGCTTGCCACCGGCGGCACGATGGCCGCCTGTATCGAGCTGCTGCGCAGTCTCGGCGCGAATGTCATCGGCGCGGCTTTTTTGATGGAAATCGAAGGGCTGCACGGGCGCGACAAGCTGGGCAATATTGAAGTCTGTTCGCTGGTGAAATGCTAATTTCCGCCTGCTTTACAAGTTTCGCCCAACCCCCTACAATCCTTGCACAATTTTTGTATTTTCAACCCTCAACCCTTAAACAGGAGCTTTCATGAACAACATGAACCCCCGCACTATTGAAGCCATCTCCCAGGACGGCATCCTCGCGCGCAACAAGGTGCTGCGCCAAACTTACATCCTGCTCGCCATGAACGTGCTGTTCAGCGCAGCGTGCGCTTATGTCGGTATGCTGATGAAGGTGAACGTACCGTTTTGGCTGTATTTCATCGGCTGGGTGCTGTTGATTCCCGCCGTTTCTGCCAACCGCAACAACGGCCTCGGCATCGTCCTCCTCTTCGCCCTCACCGGCTTCCTCGGTTTCAGTATCTCCAACATCCTGACCCTGCTGATGGGAGCCGGCATGGGCAGCATTATCGTCAAGGCGCTGGTCGGTACTGCCATTCTCTTCCTGGGGCTGTCCGCCTACGTGCTGTTCACCGGCACCAATTTCACCTTCTTGGGCGGTTTCCTCTTTACCGGCATCTTTGTGGTATTCCTCGCCATGCTGGGCGCGTTTGTCTTTAACATGAGCGCGCTGAGTGTCGCCGCTTCCGCCGGATTCCTGCTGATTTCCTCAGGCTATGTCCTCTATGACACCAGCAACATCATTCACGGTGAGGAAACCAACTACATCATTGCGACGTTGAACCTGTTCATCAACATCTTCAATATGTTCCTCAGTCTGATCAACATCTTGACTGCTTTCAACCGCAACTGATTCCGGCAATCCCAATCCGTCTGGCACCTTTCCGGTGCCAGACTTTTTCATTTCTGCAAAACCATGCCGCAACGAGAACTCCTCGCCTGTCCCTACTGCGACGCGCTCTACCAGCGCAAAGCGCTGCGCCGTGGCGAAAACGCCTACTGCACCGACTGCGGCAGCAAAATTGACGACGGCCTCGCCGATTTCCGCAAAGCCTTCATCTACGCGCTGACCGCACTCATCCTCTTCATCATCGCCAACAGCTTCCCCTTCATCACCCTGAGCCTGAGCGGCGACGACACCACCATCTCCGTTTTCTCCAGCATCAAGGCGCTGTTTGACAACGACCTGCACATCCTCGGCATCCTCGTCTGTATGCTGATCATCGTCATGCCGCTGTGGTACCTGCTCGCGGTGCTGTGGGTCATCATCAGCTTCCGCTACCGCTTTCTGAACGACATCTCGCACAAATTCCTGCACTGGATGACGCACATGGCGCCGTGGAATATGCTGGAGGTGTACCTCATCGGCGTTGTCGTCACCCTCGTCAAAATCCTGCAAATCGCCAGCATCACCTTCCAGCCCGGCTTTTGGGCGTTCTGCGCGCTGATGTTCTGCTCCGTCTTCGTCACCCTGCGCTTCGACCTGAGCGATGCCGTATTCCTCGCCTATGAAGAAGACTACCGTCTCTAACGATACCGCCAGCGCCCACGGCCTGCTGCTCTGCCTCGACTGCGCCACCGTCGTCCGCGCACCTGCCCGCCGCTGCCCGCACTGCCACGGCCACCTGCACCGGCGCAAACCGGCGAGTTACAACCGCACCTGGGCGTACCTCGCTACCGCCATCATCCTCTTCTTCCCGGCGAACCTGCTGCCGATTACCAACACCACCTACCTCACCCAGCCGCCGCAGGCCGACACCATCATGAGCAGCATCGCCCTGCTCTGGCACCACGGCTCCTACGCCATCGCGCTGGTCATCTTCCTCGCCAGCATCTTCACCCCCTTCTTCAAAATCGCCGTGCTGCTCTACCTCCTTTCGCGGCAAACCCCGCGCCGTCCGCCGCGCCTGCAAACCCGCCTCTACCGCTTCATCCACTTCGTTGGCCGCTGGTCGATGATTGACGTCTTCGTCGTCGCCCTGCTTGGCGCCCTGGTGCATGGCCGCTTCGCGCAAATCAACCCTGCGCCAGGCATCTTCGCCTTCGCCGCCGTCGTCGTCTTCACCATGCTCGCCACCGAAACCTTCGATATGCGCCTCATCTGGGACCATTACCGGGAACACCAATGCAAGAACCTGAAATCGCCCGCAACCGACTGAGCTACCTCTGGCTGCTGCCCGTCATCGCCCTTGGCATCGGCCTGTGGCTCGCCTGGTCGCGCCTGAGCCAAATCGGCCCCATCATCCAAATCGCCTTTACCAGCGCCGAAGGCCTCGAAGCGGGCAAAACCAAAATCCGCTACAAAGACCTCGAAGTTGGCACCGTCACCAGCATTGACCTCTCCAACGACCTCAAACAAATCATCGTCACCGCACAAATGCTGCGCACCGCCGAGCCGCTTTTGAAAAAAGACAGCCAGTTCTGGATCGTCAAACCGCAAATCAGCGCCAGCGGCATCACCGGGCTTGGCACCATCGTCTCCGGCAACTACATCACCGTCAGCCCCGGCAAAGACGAAGACCGCGCCAACCACTTCACCGGCCTCGACGAAGCGCCGCAAATCCAGAGTACCGAAGAAGGCCTGCGCGTGCGCCTGCTCACCAACGACGCGCGCGGGGTGAACGTCGGCACCGCCATCTACTACCGCGGCATTGCCGTCGGCCAAATCGAACAAATCCGCTTCAGTGAACACTACGACAACCTCTACCTCACCGCCTTCATCCACGCGCCCTACGACCGCCTCATCACCAACAACACCAAATTCTGGAACGTCAGCGGCATCAACTTCAGCATGGGCGCGGAAGGCGCCAACCTCGAAATGCAATCACTGGAAGCGCTGGTACGCGGCGGCATCACCTTCAGCACCCCGACCACGCTCAACACCAACGACACCCCGGCCAGCCCCGGCACCGTATACACCCTCTTTGAAAACGAACGCGCCAGCACCGAACGCACCGGCTTTGAAAAAGAGTACTACGTCGTTTACTTCGACAGCACCACGCGCGGCCTGCGCCAGGGTGCGCCGGTGTACTTCAACGGCATGAACATCGGCGAAGTCATCGACATCCGCCTGCTCTACGACGAAACCGCCAACACCGCCGTCACCCCGGTACTCATCGCGCTTGAACCTGACCGCATTGACCGCGTCAACCGCCAGGAAAAACGCGACCGCAACCTTGTCGCAGATTTGGTCAAACACGGCCTGCAAGCGACCCTGGAAAACGGCAACCTCATCACCGGCGACAAAATCATCACCCTCAAACAATACCCGGACGACATCCGCAGCCTGCGCAAAGACACCTACAGCAACTACCTCGTGCTGCCGTCGCGCGCCGACAGCATCAGCCAGTTGACCGACGACATCAACAGCATCGTCACCACCGTCAAAAAACTGCCGCTGGAAGAAATCGCCGCCAACACCAAAGACGCGACCGCCGCGCTGAAAAACACCCTGACCAGCCCGGCCTTCCGCCACCTCGACCAAACCCTGAAACAACTGGACAAAACCCTAGTGAGCATCCAGAAAGCGGGCGACAGCACCGACAAAGTCCTGACCCAGCTCAACCAACAAATGAAAACCCTCGGCAAACAGCTTGAACAAACCCTGTACAACATCGGCCCGGAAAGCAACCTGACCTACAGCCTGCAAGAAACCCTGAAAACCGTACAGCGCAGCATGAAAAGCATCAACGACGTCATGCGCAAAATCGACGACAAACCGAACGTCCTCATCATGGGAGAATAAAATGCGCCTTACCGACCTGATTACAAAGCATAAAAAATGGTGGAATACAGAAAGACAAGACATCTTTGCCAAACCGCAGCACAAAATACCGCCGATATGCCCCCTCCCCCTGTGGGGGAGGGCCGGGGTGGGGGCAGCCAATAACCCGCGTAGCGACGACGAAGGGATGTATAAAACCCGCGCAGCGACCACACTCCCCAAAATCCCCCTTATCCTCGCCGCCTGCCTCCTCACCGCCTGCGGCAGCGTCCCGGACACCTACCACAGCCTGCGCCCGGACATCAGCACCACCCCGACGCGGCAAGGCACGCCGACCGCCATCCGCTACACCGAACTGCCGCCCTACTACGACAGCGAATACCTCGTCTGGTACGACCAGCAAGGGCGCATCACCCGCGACAAAAGCCACCACTGGACCTACCCCTTCAGCGACAACCTGCGCGACGTGCTGCGCCAGGCGATAGCCGGTGCCACCGGCAACAGCCGCACCTACACCTACCCGCTCGCCGAAAACAACCGCCCGGACGTACTGATCGACATCCAAATCCGCGAACTCATCGCCGACCCGCCCAACCAGCGCTACCGCATCAGCGCCCAATGGCAGACCAGCAAACGCGGCAGCGACGCCGCGCCCACCAACCACGAATACCAACAACAACTGCCGCTGCCGCAGAGCGACCCGGACAGCATCGTCGCTGCCACCGCGCAGGCCATCAACCAGCTCGCCGCTGCCATCGCCCGCACCCTCTGAATTTACATACACCACCCCGCTACTCTACAGGTTGTGCCCCGGCACACCGCCTCCCCCTCCAAAGACAACCACCACCCGCATCCCCGTCAATCGGCTCCCCTCCCCCTGTGGGGGAGGGGCTGGGGGTG
>NZ_CALJAH010000119.1 GCF_938028185.1 uncultured Cardiobacterium sp.
ACGACAGCGCCGCCAACTACCTGCTCGTCGCCTTCCACGACGGCGAAACCGTCTTCCGCCACCTCGCCGACGCGGGCATCATCCTGCGCGACCAGCACCACGTGCCGGGACTGGCCAACCACATCCGCATCACCATCGGCAGCGCCACCGAAAACGCCGCCCTGCTGCAAGCGCTGGACGACTGCCCGGCATGATGCCCCGCCCCCCCCCGTACCAAACACCCCAACCGGAGACACCCATGCAACCGACCCTCTACATCGACCGCGACGGTACCCTCATCGACGAACCGCAAACCGACTACCAAATCGACAGCCTCGACAAACTCGCCTACGAACCCGGCGTCATCCCGGCGCTGCTGCACCTGCAACAGCGCTACCGCCTCGTCATCATCAGCAACCAGGACGGCCTCGGCACCCCCGCCTTCCCGCAGGCCGCCTTCGCCGTGCCGCACGAAAAAATGCTGCAAACCTTCGCCTCGCAGGGCATCCACATCGACGCCGTCCACATCTGCCCGCACCGCGCCGAAGACCACTGCCCCTGCCGCAAACCCAAAACCGGCCTGCTCGCCGCCGACATCGCCAACCAGGCCTACGACCCGGCGCACAGCTACGTCATCGGCGACCGCGACAGCGACCTCGAACTCGCGCACAACCTCGGCATCACCGGCATCCCCTACCACCGCGACCGCCTCGGCTGGGCGGCGATTGCCGAAAAACTGCTGCCGCCCGCGCTGCCCAAAGACCGCACGCCGCGCCACGCCGCCGTCAGCCGCGACACCAAAGAAACCCGCATCCGCGCCGAAGTCTGGCTGGATGAACCCGGTCTGAACCACATTGCGACCGGCATCGGCTACTACGACCATATGCTTGACCAAATCGCCACCCACGGCGGCTTCCGTCTCGACCTGCACTGCGACGGCGACCTGCACATCGACGACCACCACACCATCGAAGACAGCGCCCTCGCCCTCGGCATGGCGCTGAAAGAAGCGCTGGGCGACAAACGCGGCATCGCCCGCTTCGGCTTCGTGCTGCCGATGGACGAATGCCGCGCCAAATGCACCCTCGACCTCTCCGGCCGCCCCTGGTGCAAAATCCGGGCGAAATTCCGCCGCGAAAAAATCGGCGACTACAGCACCGAAATGACCGCGCACTTCTTCCACAGCCTCAGCTACAGCCTGCAAGCAACGCTGCACCTCTCGGTCAAGGGCGACAACGACCACCACAAAACTGAAAGCCTGTACAAGGCCTTTGGCCGCACCCTGCGCCAGGCCATCCGCGTCGAAGACGACCGGCTGCCGAGCAGCAAGGGCGTGCTGTGAAGCCCGCCCC
>NZ_CALJAH010000120.1 GCF_938028185.1 uncultured Cardiobacterium sp.
CTACCCCCACCCCGACCCTCCCCCGCTGCGGGCTTCGCCCTGCGGGGGAGGGGGATTTCATAAGGTCAAGACCCACCCTACTCATCAAAAGGAACCCCCATGCCCCCAAAAATCAATGAAGCACTGATCGAAAATACCTGTTTGCAGCAATTGCAAGCCGTTGGCTGGCAGTATCAATATGGCAAAAACTTACCCACTGCCGAGGGTGATTTTGCCCGTGGCGGCATGGCGGGCGTCGTTTTTACCGAACAGCTCCGGCAAGCAGTCGCCAAACTTAATCCTGATTTGCCGCCGGAAGCGGTCGATGAGGTGGTGCGCACGGTGACAAAGCCGGATGTCGGCGATTTGCTCGAACGCAACCGCGTTTTTTATGGCTGGCTGCGCCACGGTGTGCCGGTCAGTTTTCGCGCCGATGGCGTGGTGAAAACGGTGCAGGCGATGTTGCTCGATTTTGAGCAGCCGCAGGCGAATGGTTTTGTCGCGGTCAATCAGCTGGAAATCCGCGGCACACGCGGCAAGCGCATTCCCGACGTCATTCTCTTTGTAAACGGCCTGCCGCTGGTGGTGCTGGAGTTGAAGCATCCGCTGCGCGAGGCGGCGGCGTTGCTGTCGGCGTTCAACCAGTTGCAGACGTACAAGGCGGAGCTGCCGGATTTGTTTGTTTTCAATCAGTTGCTGGTTGTGAGCGATGGCACGGAGGCGCGCGTCGGCTCGCTTTCTGCCGACTGGCAGCGCTTTGCGCCGTGGCGGGTGGTCGATGAGGCGGCAAACAGCGCGCGCGTGCCGTTTGCCGATGAGCTTGCCGGGGTGGTCGAGGGGCTGCTGCGCCCGGAAACGCTCTTGGATTATTTGCGCTTTTTTGTGCTGTTTGAGCGCGATGCGCGCGGGCAAACCGTCAAGAAGTGCGCCGCCTATCATCAGTTTTACGGGGTGAATGCGGCGGTGGCGGCGACGCTTGCCGCGTCCGGCGAGGGCGGCGACGGGCGCATCGGCGTGATGTGGCATACGCAGGGTTCGGGCAAGTCGATTTCGATGCTGTTTTATGCGGGCAAGTTGCTGGCGCAGGCGGCGTTGCAGAATCCGACGCTGGTCGTCGTTACCGACCGCAGCGATTTGGACGGTCAGCTTTTTCAGACCTTCAGCGCCGGGCAGGATTTGCTCAAGCAAGCACCGCTGCAGGCAGACAGCCGCGAGGAGCTGCGCCGCGTGCTGGCGGCGCGTGCGGCGGGCGGGGTGTTTTTCACTACTGTGCAGAAGTTCGCGCCGCGCGAGGATGAGGAACGCTTCCCGGCGCTCAATACGCGGCGCAACATTATCGTCATCAGTGACGAGGCGCACCGCAGTCAGTACGGCTTTGCGATGAAGGTTGGCAGTAGCGGGCAGATGCGCGCCGGTTATGCCCGCCATTTGCGCGATGCCCTGCCCAACGCTTCGTTCATCGGCTTCACCGGTACGCCGCTCAGTCTGGAAGACAAGGACACGCAGGAGGTGTTCGGCCGCTATGTCTCGGTGTATGACCTGCAAGATGCGGTCAATGACGGCGCGACCGTGCCGATTGTCTATGAGGCACGGCAAATCCGCCTCAACGTCGATGCAGCCAGGCTGCACGAACTTTTTGAGGATTTGGACGGCGACGCCGACGAAGCCAGCGCCAAACTGCGTCTGCGCGAGCACATCCTCGGCGCGGATGCCCGCTTGCGCGACCTCGCCGCCGATTTGGTGGCGCACTTTGCGCAGCGCAACCAGGTCGCGCCCGGCAAGGCGATGGTGGTCGCGGTCAGCCGTCGCGTTTGCGTCGATTTGTACAACCACCTCATCGCCCTGCGCCCGGACTGGCACAGCGATGAGGTGAACGGCGGCGCGCTGAAAATCGTCATGACCGGCAGCGCGGGCGATCCGCCCGAATTTCAGCCGCACCTCTACAGCCGCGAGGAGAAAAAGACGCTGGAAAAGCGCTTCAAAGACCCGGACGACCCGCTGCAAATCGTCATCGTGCGCGACATGTGGCTCACCGGCTTCGACGCGCCCTGCTGCCACACCATGTACCTCGACAAGCCGATGCAGGGGCATAACCTGATGCAGGCGATTGCGCGGGTAAACCGCGTCTTCAAAAACAAAAGCCGCGACAACGGCGGGCTGGTGGTCGATTACATCGGGCTGACCGACGCGCTGAAAGAGGCGACGCGGCGCTACTCGCGCGATGGTGGCAAGGGAGAAATGACGCGCGACATCACTGCGGTATTCGCCAAAATGCAGGAACATCTCGACGTGGTGCGTGGTCAGTTCGCCAGCCCGGTAAATGGCAGCGCCTTTGACGTCGCCGCCGCGCTCGCCGCAAAAGAACCGCAGGCGCTGCTGGCCCACATCCGCCGCGCCGCCGAACACATCAGCGCGCTGGACCACGCCGAGCGCGACTTGCAACGCAAAAAGCGTTTCCTCGACGCAGTGCGCCTCGCCAAAAAAGGCTTCGCCCTCTGCGGCGCGCGCGACGAGACCGCGCCGTACCGCGAAGAAATCGCCTTTTACGACGCGGTGCGCGCCGTCCTCGCCAAACGCGCCGACAGCACCAGCGGCGGCGACCACCTGCTGCAACTGACCGCGCTCATCAACCAAAGCATCAGCGCCGACGGCGTGATTGACCTCTTTGACCTACTCGGCAAACCGCAGGCGCGGCTGGATTTACTCTCCGACGACTTCCTGCACACGGTGAAAGCGAGCGACAGCCCGCACCTGTGGGTGGCCGCCGCCGAACGCTACCTGCAAGCGAAAATCCGCGAAACGGCGGGCAACAACCTCACCGCGCAAAAAGACTTCGCCGCGCGGCTGGAAGAAGCGATTAACCGCTACAACAACCACAATTTGAGCGTCATCGAAGTGCTGGAAGAGCTGGTAAACCTCGCCCGCGAACTACAAGAACGCCTCGCGCGCGGCGAAAAACTGGGGCTGTCCGAGGCAGAACTCGCCTTCTACGACGCCCTTGCCCGCAACGACAGCGCGCGCGAACAAATGGCGGAAGCGGTGCTGGCAGCGCTTGCCAAAGAAATCACCGAAAAACTGCGGAAATCGGCGAGCATCGACTGGAAATACAAGGACGGCGTGCGCGCGCAGATGCGCCTTTTGGTCAAACGCGCGCTGAAGCGCTACAAATACCCGCCGGACGCGGAAGCGGCGGCGATTGAGTTCGTGCTGGAGCAGGCGGAAGAAATCGCCGACGCCTGGGCGGCGTAGGGTGGGGAGATCCGTTGTCGCCAGAGGGATAAGCCCCAGCGCGTTGGTCGGTAGGGTGTGGTTACAATTCAGCCGTGAATCTTTGTAGGTTAGGTTAGAACCTGTTTAGATTCTGCGGGTAAAAGCGAAATTCCCCCTCCCCCGCAGGGCGAAGCCCGCAGCGGGGGAGGGTCGGGGTGGGGGTAGCGATATTATCGA
>NZ_CALJAH010000121.1 GCF_938028185.1 uncultured Cardiobacterium sp.
AGTCGTCTCCACCGCGCCCGACGTCCGAAACATCTACGTCTGCGGCGGCGGCATTCGCAACGGCGCGCTAACGGCGAGCCTGAACACCCTGTTCGCCCCGAAAGGCATCCGCCTGCACAGCACCGCCGAACTCGGCCTCGACCCGCAATGGGTGGAAGCCGCCGCCTTCGCCTGGCTCGCCCTCGCCGCACTCATCATCGGCCAACTGGGCGCGCTGCACTGGCTCGCCGAACTGTTCAGCCATTTCGTGCCGTATTACGCCGCCGTCTTCATTCTCGCCGCGCTCTGCCTGCGCCACCGCTGGCGCTACCTCTGGGCGACACTCGCGCTGGCACTCACCTGCTGGATGCTGTGGCCGTTCCGCCTTGACCCGGCGGACACCGCCGCCACGCGCGTCATCTGGTACAACGTCCACCTCGACAATGCCGATGCCGCTGGCGAAAGCGCCCACCTCATCGCACAAAACGCCGACATCGTCGCCCTTGCCGAAATACAACTGCGCGACCCCGGCTGGCAGGCGCTGCGCCAACACTACCCGCACGGCTGCGCCCACGCAGACGACAGCCCCTTCGCCCTCGCCGTATTCGCGCGCGCGCCGCTCGCCGCCTGCGACATCCTCTTCCCCGGAGAATACCCCGCCATCCGCGCCGTGCTGGGCGATGGCCGCGTTCTCTACGCCGCACACCCGCCGCCGCCGATTAACGCTGACCTCGCCCGCGCCCGCATTACCTATCTGCACGAACTCGCCGTCCGCCTCGCCACGGAAGACCGCGTGCTGCTCGTCGGCGACCTCAATAGCAGCCCGTATTCACCGCATTACCGCGTTCTGCTGCGCGACGGCGGCCTGCGCGCCACCACCCGAAATCTTTTACCGACCTGGCTGCCGCTGGGTCTCAACCTCGATCACGCCCTGATACGCCACGGCGGGGCGCATACCACCGCGCTGCCGTGGCATACTTCCGACCATCGCCCGCTGCAAACCGACTGGAGCACCCATGACCACCCCCTTTGACTTCGCCCCACCCGCACACATCACCACGCTCGAGCGCGAACTGGCGCGCTGGGCGGACGCGCACCAACTCACCATCGGCCTCATCGGCCAGGACGACGGCGCCGACCTCACCGCGCGCGACTACTGCGTCAGCCGCGCCAACGGCGACTGGCTGCAACTCATCCTTTGGGAAATCCACGGCAACGGTAGCGTCAGCGCGCATATCGCCAACGACGACGCCATGCTGCACCTGGACTACATCAGCGCGGACAACCTGCGCCCGTGGCTCGACGACGCCCTGTGCATCCTCGAACAATACGCCGCGCACGGTTGGCACGCCGCCGAACACCGCCCGCATATTTCCCGCCCGCTGCGGGCGGCGGGGCATGGCTGAAACCTTGCGACTGCTGAAAACCGCGCAACACCTATTTAGGCGGTTTACCACTCAGTGAATGGGTGCTTATTCCTTAAATCACCACAAAAATAGCATTATCCAGTGGATTTATGTAGGGAGTGGCGCCATAAGCCGCTATAATCCGCTCCTTTCTCACCAAAAAAAGGAGACTATCCCTATGACCCCTACCACATCCACCTGGAAAAGCCGCTTCCGCGCGCTTGGGCCGGGTATCCTCATGGCGTCCGCAGCCGTCGGCGGCTCGCACCTCGTCGCCTCCACCCAGGCCGGGGCGCTCTACGGCTGGCAACTCGCGCTCATCATCGTGCTGACCAACCTCTTCAAATACCCGTTCTTCCGCTTCAGCGCGCACTACACCCTCGACAGCGGCAAAAGCCTGATCGAAGGCTACGCGGAGAAAAACCGCGTGTACCTCTGGGTCTTCCTCATCATGTGCTTCCTCTCCTCGACCATCAGCACCGGCGCGGTCGCCCTGCTCACCGCCGTCATCATCAAAATCTCCATCCCGGGACTTCCCCTCTCGAACAACGCCCTTTCGGTGCTGGTCGTCGCCTCCTGCGTGCTGATTCTGCTGATGGGGCGCTACAAGGCGCTCGACCGCCTCTCCAAAATCATCGTCATCAGCCTGAGCATCACCACCATCGCCGCAGTCGCCATCGCCATCAATAAAGGCATGCAGATGCAGGAAGGCTTCATCGAACCCTCGCCGTGGAATCTTGCCGCGCTCGGCTTCATCATCGCCCTGATGGGCTGGATGCCCGCGCCGATAGAAATCGCAGCTATCAACTCGCTCTGGGTCACGGCGCGGCAGCGGCACGAACCGGTCAGTTACCGCGACGGCATGTTCGATTTCGACGTCGGCTACATCACCAGCGCCGTGCTGGCCATCGTCTTCCTCGCCCTCGGCGTGTACGTGCAGTACGGCAACGGCGAAACCCTGGAAATCCAGAAAGGCGGACTATATGTGGCGCAGCTCGTCGGCATGTACACCAAAACCATTGGCGAATGGGCGCGACCGCTGGTTGGCTTCATCGCTTTTGCCTGCATGTTTGGCACGACCATCACTGTTATTGACGGCTACTCGCGCGCGGTCGCCGAATCGGTGCGGCTGGTACAAGGCCGCGAATTCTTCCGCACGCGCGAACTGTTCGCCTGGATTCTATGGACATCCGCCTCCGGCCTGGCACTGATTTTGTGGTTCAACAGCGCCCTCGCCGAACTGCTGAAATTCGCGATGATTTCCGCCTTCCTCGCCGCGCCCGTATTCGCCTGGCTTAATTACTGGCTGGTCAAACAGGATAAGAAACACAAACTCTCGCCGGTGATGAATTTATTGGCGATTGTCGGGCTGATTTATCTGGTGGGCTTTGCGCTGCTATTTGCATTAAATTTAATTGGTGTTTTGGCCTGAGTAGTGAGCAAAAAAAAAACCGCGCTAAGCACGGTTTTTTATTATGAATAATCGCAAATTATTTTAAAGACGTCATCTAAATAAATGCCTTCCTCTGCTGCAATATTTTTACGTAAATACTCTGGGATCCACGCTTGAAATTCCTCTCTTGACGCAGGTAATTCTTGCTTTAAAACTTTTATCATTTCAGGTCTTAATAGTCTTTTATTATCAGGAGTATCTGGTTTTTCCACAATGATTCTTTTTGCAAGCAATTGCAGATGTTTCATTAATTCATCTTCTGCTTCTCCTGCAAGGTTCTCAGATATTATATTTGCGGAAGATAAAGTATCATTCTGAATAACATTATTACACTGGTCATTGTTACTACTTTCAACATTTTCAATTTTGTCAAAAAAAGAAGATTCTTTTTCAATTTTAGGGTATTTTTCTTTTAAGATTTCAAGTTCCTTAATAATAGAACTCAATGCAGCCTCTGGATTCTTAAACCAGTCCGTAGACCAAATTCGGCGAATATTCCATCCTAAACCTTCTAAAATATCTTGCCTTAATCTATCACGATCTCGTGCTGATTTCGCAGAATGATAGGTCGCTCCATCACATTCAA
>NZ_CALJAH010000122.1 GCF_938028185.1 uncultured Cardiobacterium sp.
TCCCCCGCTGCGGGCTTCGCCCTGCGGGGGAGGGGGAATTCTTGGGCTGTTTCTGTTTTATTCCACTATACATACACGATAAGCGCTCAGGTGTATGTAAATTTATCTCTGTGCTGCTGTTTATAATGCGTTCTGTACGCCGTCAGGCGTTTTTGTGTTTGTCCGGTGTTGCCGGGATTTTTGTTTGTTTTTTTCTGGAGTTTTTATGAAGCTGGTTTTGGCCAGTTCGTCGCCGTTTCGCGCGGCTATTTTACGCAATTTGGCTTTGCCGTTTTCGGCGGTCAGTCCTGATGTGGACGAGTCGCGCTTGCCGGGCGAGCCGCCGCAGGCGCTGGTGGAGCGGCTGGCGGTGGCGAAAGCGCGCGCGGTCGCGGCGGACGCGGAGACGTTTGTGATTGGTTCGGATCAGGTGGCGACGCTGGACGGCGAGGTGTTGGGCAAGCCGCATACGGTTGAAAATGCGGTGGCGCAGTTGTCGCGTTTTAGCGGGCGCGAGGTGCGTTTTTTGACCGGGCTGTGTTTGCGTCGCGGCGGGGTGGTGTTTTCGTGTGTGGAGCCGTTCGTGGTGCGGTTTCGCCCGCTCACCGCAGCGGAGATTCGCGCGTATGTGGCGCTGGAGTCGCCGTTGCAGTGTGCGGGCAGTTTCAAGTCGGAAGGCCTGGGCATTTTGTTGTTTGAGGCGCTGGAGGGGCGCGATCCGAATGCCCTGGTAGGCCTGCCGTTGATTGCGCTGCGCGGGTTATTTGAGCAGCACGGGGTGGGTTTGTTCGCTGAAATCGAGCGCGCTGCGCAGGCTGGTTGAGGCTTCGGTGCCCATATCGTGCAGCAGTTTTTCGAGCGGGCTGCGCGCGGGTTTGTATTCGACGAGGTCGGTGTCTTTGTATTTGGCGTCGCGCAGGGTGTTTTTGTCGCCGAGCGCGTCGATGAGGCCGAGCGGCAGCGCCTGTTCGCCCGTCCAGAAGAGGCCGCTGAACATTTCCGGCGTTTCTTTGAGGCGCTCGCCACGGCCGTCGCGCACGGCTTTGATGAATTGGGCGTGCATATTGTCGAGCAGGCTTTGCATATGTGCGACTTCTTCGGGGTTGAGCGGTTTGTCGCCGGCGAGGAAGTTTTTGTGCGCACCTGCGGTGAAGACGCGCGGGTCGAGGCCGAGTTTGTCGAGCAGGTCGCGGTAGCCGAGGTTGTAGCTGATGACGCCGATGGAGCCGACGATGCTGGCCGGGTCGGCGTAGATTTCGTCGGCAGCGGCGGCGATGTAGTACGCGCCCGATGCGCCAACGTCGGCGATGACGGCATAGACCGGCAGGTCGGCGCGTTCGGCCTTGAGGCGTTTGACGGCGCGGTAAACGGCACCGGACTGGACAGGCGAGCCGCCGCCGGAGTTGATGTCAAGGATAACGGCTTCAGCCTGCGGGTTTTTGAAGGCTTTTTCGAGGCTGGCGATGATGTCGTCGGCGTTGGCTTCGTTTTCGGCGGAAATCATGCCCTGCACGGCGACGACGGCGATGTGTTTGCCACGGTGCGAGGGCGCGGCGTCGCTACGGTCACCGTTTTTCATGCCGAACATCATGAGGAGGAAGAGGAGGAAGTAGAGCGCCCAGAAGATGCGGAAGGCGATTTTCCAGCGCCGTTTGCGCCGCATTTCGACGATGGCTTCGTGGGCGACGGATGCGAGGGCGCGTTCTTCGTCAAAGTTCATGGTGACTCCTGTGTCAGTTGGGTGATGAGGTGCGCGGCGGCGTCAGGCAGCGGCGCTTCTACGTGAACGGGGCGGGCATCATAAGCGAAGGCGATGCTTTTTGCATGGAGGAACATCCCCTTGTAGCCGCGTTTGCGCATGGCGCGGTTGAAGTCGCGCTTGCCGTATTTGTCGTCGCCGGCGATGCCGTGGCCGCGCTGTTGTACGGAAACGCGGATTTGGTGGGTGCGGCCGGTATCTAGCGTCGCTTCCAGCAGGCTGGCGTCGGCGAAGGTGTGCAGCAGGCGGAAAAAGGTACGCGCTTCCTGACCGTGCGCCGCGTCAATCACCATGCGTTCACCTCCTTGCAGTTGGCCTTTGGCGAGACGCAGCCGCACTTCGCGCACTGCCGCGTTCCAGTGGCCATCGACGAGGCAGAGATAGCATTTTTCCACGCCGCCGGATTGCATCAGCGCCTGAAATCCGGCCAGCGCGGCGCGGTGTTTGCCGAGAACAAGCACGCCGGAGGTGTCGCGGTCGAGACGGTGCGCCAGTTCGGCGTAACCCGCGCCCCACACTTGCCGCACCGCGTCAATCACGCCGTAGGGCTGCTCGCTGCCGCCATGCACGGCGATGCCGGCGGGCTTGTTCAATATGAGGAAATCGTCGTCTTCGTAAAGCACCGCGCCCGCGATGCGTTCGCACCAAAAGGCGGGAACGTCCTGCGGTGGGCGGGTGGCATCAGCCAGCGGCGGCAGGCGCAACTCGTCACCCGCGACGATGCGCAGCTCCGGTTTGGCGCGCTTCTTGTTCACCCGCACCTCGCCCCGGCGCAGCATCTGGTAAATGCGGCTTTTTGGCAGCGCCGGATAGCGTTTGCGCAGGAAATTGTCGAGCCGCTGCCCGGCATCGTCCGCCGCGACAGTGAGGAAATGTACGCGGGAAATATCCATCAAATACCCCTGGTTGCGAAAGTGGCGCAGTGTACCCGATGCGACGGGCAAATGCTTGCGCCGCCTGGGCGCGTTTGTGATAATTTGCGCGGCAAATCCCTAATAAATTTCCGTAAATGGAGCATCATCATGGCGCAAACCGACATCCCGCAAAAAACCAAAATCATCATGACCATAGCGGCACTCTTCATGCCGGTATTCCTTATTTTGCCCTTCTTCTTTTGGGGCGGCAGCGATGACAACATCACCATTGACAAAGAATTGCAGGCATCGCGCCTCGCCCCGGTCGGGCAACTGACCATCGCCGCGCCCGCCCCGCCTGCCGCAGAAACACCCGCAGCAGAAACCCCGGCGGCTGATACCAGCGCGACAGCAAGTACCGAAGGCGGTGCAGCAGCGAGTAGCGGCGCGCGCGATCCATCCTTCAACGCCAAGGGTGAGTACGACAAACTCTGCGTCACCTGCCACGGCTCAGGGCTGATGAACGCGCCCAAACTGGGCGACGCCGCTGCCTGGAAAGAGCGGCTGGACAAACACGGCAGCCTTGACGCGCTGGTCAAACAGGGCATTCAGGGTCTGAACGCGATGCCGCCCAAAGGCGGCTCAACCATCAACGACGACCAGTTCCATGACGTTGTCGTCTATATGCTGGACGAATCCAAAGTCGCCCACTAAACCGCCGCGCATCATGCCGCTGTTCACAACGAACGGCGATTCGCGTATGATGCGCGCCTCTTTTCCGGGCCTGTAGCTCAGTCGGTCAGAGCAGGCGACTCATAATCGCTTGGTCGGGGGTTCAAGTCCCTCCGGGCCTACCAAATTTTCTTTCATCAAGCGCTGTTTCAGTCATGAAATCGGCGCTTTTTCTTTGCCCGATCAGCTAATATCGCCTAGGGGCTGTTTACAATTGGCCATAACATGATGATTTCATTCGCAGGTTTGGTTAAGGC
>NZ_CALJAH010000123.1 GCF_938028185.1 uncultured Cardiobacterium sp.
GAGGGCAAGACGCGGGCGGTTACGCGCTTTGCGCTAACTGCCCCTACAGCTATTTTTGACTCGTCATGTCTTCGGCGTATTGCGCTTCGATAATTTTGTTAACCGTTTTTTGGTGACGTTTCCGTACGTTTACATCGTCTTTCATGATAACAAAAATGGAGCGCCAGGCATTTTTCTTGACCGGATAAGTCACGAAGGTGATGATGGCCGGAATTTCTCCGAACTTTGCCTGGAAGGTAATGGCAGCACGTTTCTCTTTTTTTTGGATTTCGCCGCGATGCGTTACTTGCATTTCTGTGCTATTTTCGCTACTGTTCATAAATTCCTGGACATATTCCGCAGCGCTTTTATTGTCATCGTTTGACAGCAGCGGACTAATATCCAGCTTTACTTCGCGGTTGTCGTCATCAATGGCGGTCAGCGTAATGCCGGTATCATCCGTGGTTCTATGCCATCCCGGCGGTGTTTCTACTGCCAGCGCACTTTGCAGAATGGAAACTGCGCCAAGCAGGGCGACGAGCAGGGCTGATTTGATTTTCATGGATTGCTCCAGTATGTTGGACGAATAATGGTGGGGCAAGCCCCACCCTACGACGGTTATTTTTTGCGAGCCATGTCTTCGGCGTATTGCGCGGCGATGATGTCTTCTGCCGTTTTTTGGTATTTTTGCAGTATTTCCGCGTTATTGGGCATAAATACGATGATGTCGCGCATATTTTCCGGGTCAAGCGGATAGATGGTTTCTTTCACCAGAATGGGTGAGCCGTTTATTTCTGTCTGAATGGCGATATTTGCCTGTCCGTCTTTTTCTTCAATCTTGCCGGATTGGGTGATTTTGGCGTCGTTGTTGTCAATCAGGTTTTGTTCGGCATTCTCCAGCAATTGTGCCGCTGTTTTGCCATCATTGGACAGGGATGGGCTAATGGCCAGCACGATGTCCTTTGCCTCGGCGCTTTCCGGTTGGTAGATGGTGGCGCCATTTTGGGCGCGTGTCATTTTCCAGCCCGCCGGGGTTTCAATGGCCATCGCATTTTGTGCGAGCAGCAGTGCGCCGCTGAGTGCCGTCAAAAAGATTTTCCGCTTCATGGTTTTTTCCTTAGTGTTTTGCTGAATGGGGCGACGATTATAACGGCATCCCCTTGTCGCAGCGGGCGAATTTTCCGTCATCGCGTATCCGCTGGCGAGCCGCTATCATGCCGCCTTTTTCTTCACGGGAATTTTTATGGATTCACTCACGCAGGCGGTACTGGGCGCGACGGTGCAGAGCATCGGCATGGGGCGGCAGCAGGGGCGCAAAGCGCTCGTCTATGGCGCGATTCTCGGCACGTTGCCCGATTTGGATGTGTTCATCCGCTACGCCGACCCGGTGTCGTCAATGACCTATCACCGTGGTTTCAGTCATAGTGTGTTCGTGCTGGCAGCGCTCGCCGCGCTCATCGCCTGGGCGGTGAAAAAGCGCTATCCGGACGCGCCTTACAGCGGCTGGCGGCTGTTTTTCACCAGCGCCGCCAGTCTCATCACCCACCCGCTGCTCGATGCCTTTACCGTTTACGGCACGCAACTGCTGTGGCCGTTCACGCCGACACCGCAGCAGTGGTCGGGCGTGTTCATCATTGACCCGCTTTATACCGTGCCGATGCTGCTCGCGCTCGGCCATGCCGCCTGGCACGGCTTGACGCGCAATGCCTGGCGCGGCCTGTTGGCGACGTTCCTCTGGGGCTGCGCCTATCTCGCTTTTGGCGCGTTCGGCAGTCATTACCACGCCGAGCGGGTACGGACGATGCTGGAAGGCGAAGGCATCGCGGTCAGGCGCGTCATGGCGACGCCGCTGCCGCTGACCAATCTCGTTTTCCGCGCTGTCGCCGAAACCGATAACGGCGACTATATCGAGGCGGTGAGCGGTTATTTTGACCAAAACCCGCCGGAGCATATCCGCCTGCCGCATGACCGCGCGCTGTTCGCGCCGCTCGCCCATGACCCGCTCTATCAGCGCCTCAACTGGTTCACCGGCGGCTGGCTGCGCGCTGATGATGTGAACGGCAAGCTGGTGGTCAGCGACCTGCGCATGGGTTTCGATGGCGCGCTCACCTTCCGCTTCGTCATGGCCGAACGCGACGCGGCGGGCAACTGGCAGACCGTCACCCCGTACCACTATGAAGACGGCGTGCCGGAAATGCGCCCGCTGCTGCGGCGTCTTTGGCCGCGCCTGTGGGGCAACGAACCGCCGCTGCCGCTCTCCGACTGGGCGGCAGGGCGGACGGAATGACGCCCTTCCACGGCAGTTACCGCCCCGAACAGGTGACGTTTCTGCTGAAGCCGATTGAACTCGCGCCCATCACTGACACCGCCGCGAAAGAAGCGCTCATCCAGAGCGGGCAGAAGCATTACAGCGAGATGCTCTCGCCCGAATACCCGCCGAGCGATGCCTACCTCGCGCTGTTTCGCGACGCCTGCGCGCAGAATGACGCTCGCCTCGCCGCCGACTGCCTGCGCCTCGCCGCGCTGATTGCCGCCAAACACCGCGCCCCGCCGGTGCTGGTCTCGCTTGCCCGCGCCGGTACGCCGGTCGGCGTCATCCTGTGCGACATCCTCGCCCGCCACTACCGCGCGCCCGTCGCCCACTACAGCATCTCCATCATCCGCGACCGTGGCATCGACCAAAACGCGCTGCGCCACATCCTCGCCCGTCATGCGGCGGAAAGCCTCGTTTTCATCGACGGCTGGACGGGCAAAGGCGTCATCGCGCGCGAACTTGACCGCGCCATCGCCGCTTACAACCGCGCGCATGGCACCGCAATTGACCCCGGCCTCTACGTCCTCGCCGACCTCTCCGGCACCGCCGCCTGCGCTGCCAGCAGCGACGATTACCTCATCCCCACCGCGCTGCTGAACGCCACCATCAGCGGCCTCATCAGCCGCAGCATCCTCAACGAACACATCGGTGCGGACGACTACCACGGCTGCGTCTATTACGACCACCTGCGCGCGCATGACCAGTCGCAAACCTACGCCGACCGTATCGCCGCGCTGCTCGCCCGCCTGCGCGCGCGTTACCGCATCAGCGACGACAACCTGATCAAACCCGGTATTGGCGAGACGACGCGCGTCCTCCTGCGCCGCCAGCCGGAGCGCCTGCTGCTACGCGATCCGGACGCCGCCGCTACCTGCCACCTCGTCCGCCTCGCGCAAGAAAAACACGTCGCCATCGAACACGCCCCCAAGCTGCCGTACCACGCCGTCGGCATCATCCGCAGCCACCGCCCCGGAGCCACCCCATGAACGCCCACCAACTCGGCGCCTGCCTCTACGTCCCCGCCATCCATCCGCAACTCGCCGCCATCGCCCGCGGCGAAAAACTGCCGCACATCCGTAGCGTCATCTACTGCACCGAAGACAGCGTCGCCGCACGCGACCTGCCGCGGGCGCTGGAACAACTCGCCGCCAGCCTCGGCGAAATCCCCGCCGACTGCCCGCGCAACCGCTTCATCCGCCTGCGCGACCCGGCGACGATGCAGCGCGTCCTCAAAATGCCGCACATCGAGCGCATCCACGGCTTTGTCCTGCCGAAAATCAGCGCGGACAACCTCGACGACTACGCCGCGCTGCGCGACACCCCCTGGCAACTGATGCCCACCCTTGAAAGCGCCGACACCTTTCTGGAGAGCGCGATGCTGCGCCTGCGCGACCAACTCGACCGCGACTGGCGCGCGCAAATCCTCTGCCTGCGCATCGGCGGCAA
>NZ_CALJAH010000124.1 GCF_938028185.1 uncultured Cardiobacterium sp.
TTTGGAAGGAAGTCTATTCCGTCCAGCCGCCGCCGAGGGCTTTGTAGAGGGCAATCAGCGTCTGGTCGTGCGCCAGTTGGCTGCGGAGGTGGTTGTCGGCGTTTTGGTTGGCGCTGATGCGGGCGCTCAAGGTGTCGGCGAGGGTTTTGTTGCCGTAGCGGTAGAGTTTTTCGGCATCACGCGCCTGTTTTTCGGCTTCAATGCGCGCCTGGGCGAGCAGGCGGGTTTGGCTGGCGAGCGCGTCGCTCGCCTGGTAGGCGTTATCGACGTCGGCCAAGGCTTGCAGCAGGGTTTGGTCGTATTGCAACAGCGCGATTTTGAGGCGGGCGTCGGCGGCGTCAATGTTTGCCTGGACGCGGCCATTGGTGAACAGCGGCACTTGCAGGCTGGCGCCCAGGAGGTCAAGCAGGCCTTTTTGGGTGTCGTGGCTGTCGATGTTGAGCATTCCCTGGCCGAGGAAGTTGAGGGTGAGGCGCGGGTAGAGGTCGGCTTTGGCACTCGCTACTTTGGCGGCGCGGACATTGATTTCGGCGGCGCGGGCGCGCAGGTCGGGGCGGCGCTCTATCAGGCCTTGCGGGGTTTGGCCGGAGGGCGCTGCGGGCGGGTGGTTCAGCGCGTCGGCAGTGCTTGCGGGCAGGTGGTAGCCCTGCGGGGTTTTGCCCAGGAGGACGGCGATTTTGCGGATTTGCGCGGCGCGTTCGGCTTCGAGGGTGCTGCGCGCGGCACGGGCGGCGGTCAGGTGGCTTTGTGCTTCTGTTTTTTCGTAAGCGGTGGTGTGCCCGGCGCGGTAGCGGGCATCCACGTAATGCGCGAGTTTTTCGAGGGTGGCGATGTTGGCGTCGGCGAGTTGTTGTCGCGCTTCAAGCGCGCGCGCTTGCAGGTAGGCGTCGGCAACGGCGGCGCTGATTTGGAGTTGCGCGGCGTGGGTTTGTTCGGCGCTGGCGAGGGCGGCGTAGCGCGCGGCGTCGGCGTCGCTTTGTTTTTGGCCGAAGAGGTCGGCTTCCCATTTGGCGCTGAGGTTGGTGGCCAGCACGGTTTTGTGGGTGTTGATTTTGTCGCTGCGCGCCAGCGGGGTGCCGCCAAGCGGGTTGTCGAGGTCGGCGTCAAGGTGGCCGGCGTTCACGCCAAGGCCGATGGTCGCGCCCCGGTCGGCGTCGGCAAGGTTGGCGGTCGCCTGGGCTTCTTTGAGGCGGCTGCGGGCGATGGCGATGTCGGGGTTGTTCGCCAGCGCTTCTGTGATGAGTTGGTTCAAAACGGGGTCGTGCCACGCTTGCCACCAGCGGCGGATGTCGGTGTTGTCGGCGCGTGCCGGGGCGGCGTGGTCGTAGGCGGCGGGGAGGGTGATGGCGCTGCGGTGTTCGATGGTGGTGCTTTGGCAGGCGGTGAGCAGGGCGGCGAGGGTGATGAGGGTGAGGGTTTGCGGTTTCATGGCGGGTTCCTTGGGTTTGGGGTTTTACATACAGGTTGAGCGCTCAGGTGTATGTATGTGGGGAATGTTTGTCGGGTGCCGTTTGGGCTTCGGAGATGGTAATTCTGTCGCTACCCCCACCCCGTCC
>NZ_CALJAH010000125.1 GCF_938028185.1 uncultured Cardiobacterium sp.
GCGTACTGTCTTCGGCGACGCGCCTTGTCTGAAACTTTCGGTGGATGGCTATATTTGATAGTGGTTTGTTTGTGCAGAGATTGTTATTCGACGTCAATCGTCACCGCTTTTTCGGTGAGAAAGGCGATGAGCGCCTGCACCCGGCGGGCTTTTTAGGCGTGCGGCAGGTGGTAGAGATAGACGCCGGGGTAGGTTTTCCAGTAGTCGCGCAGTACCGGCCGGAAGCGTTCGCGGTCGGGCTGTTGTGCGCAGATGGGCGCGAACAGGCGGCCAATGCTGAGGCCAGCGCGGATGGCGTCGGCGGTGACGTCAATGTCGTTGCAGATGAGCGGTGTTGGCATGGCTACGCCGAGCGGTTCGCCGTCGGCGTCGAGGGTGAGCGGCAGTAGGCGGTTGGCGGTGATGTAGCGGTAGCCAATGAGGCGGTGCCGGGCGAGGTCGTCCGGGGTCTGCGGCGTGCCGTGGCGCGCGAGGTATTTCGGGGCGGCGTAGAGGCCTTCCGCGAAGGGTGGCAGCAGGCGGCGCGCGACCATGCCTTCTTCGAGGGTGTCGCCGAAGCGGATGCCGAGGTCGTAACCCGCGTCAAGGATGTTGATGATGCCGTCGCAGAGCGAGAGTTCGAGCTGGATGTGCGGGTAGCGCGCGCCAAATTCGGCGATAAATGGCCGGAAGAGCAGTTGGTAAGCGAAGCGCGACAAGGTCACGCGCACGAGGCCGGAGGGGATGGCGTTGTCGTCGCGCACGCTTTCAATGGCGTCCTGCAAGGCCTGCACGGCGTCGCCGCTGCGCGCAAGCAGGCGGCGTCCGGCTTCGGTGAGTTCGATGTGGCGGGTGGAGCGGGAAAAGAGCGGCAGGCCGAGGTGTTGTTCCAGTGTTTTCAGCGCTTTGCTGACCGACGGCGCGGTGATTTGCAGTTTGCGCGCGGCAGCGGTGATGCTGCCTTCGGCGGCGATGGCTTGGAAGATGCGAATTTGGTTGTAGAGGGCGTTATTCATGTCCGTTATGATACGCCCTTTTTATTGGGAGACTTTTATGGATTTTCAGGTGAAATCTTTTGCGGATTTGTCCGTGGCGGAATTGCACGCGATTTATCAGGCACGGGTAGCGGTTTTTGTGGTGGAGCAGCAATGCGCGTATCAGGAAGTGGATGCGGCGGATGTGCAGGCTTTGCATATTTTTCGCCGCGACGCGGACGGGATTGCCGCATATTGCCGTTTGATTCCGCATATTGATGCGGTACATTTGGGACGGGTTTTGGTGATGCCCGAATGGCGGGCGCAAAAATTGGGGCGGGATTTGGTGGCGTTTGCGCTGGCGTATGCCCGGCAACAGTGGCCGGAGCGGGCGATTTACGCACAGGCGCAAACGTATTTGCAGCGGTTTTATCAGTCTTTTGGTTTTGCGGCGACTTCAGCGATTTATTTGGAAGATGGCATTGCGCATATGGATATGGTGCTGCGGCCATAGTGTTTTTTATTGCGCCAATTCGGAAAGCAATTGTTGATGGGCGACGGCGTGGGCGAAATTGGGGACGGTATATGTCCCCTGGCGCATATCCTGCCAAACGGCGCGATAGGCATTGGCGAGGATGTCGGCGGCATTGCCTTCAGGCGCGATGATTTCGCTTTGCCCGTCGCGGATGATTTCGATGGTGAGCGGTTCGTACTGGAGATGGCCGCTGTTTGCGGTGACAACGATTTGCCGGTGCTCGCATTCGATTTCCATGCGCAGGCCGCTGCCGCCGCCGCGATAGGCGATATTCAGCAGGCCGCCGTCCTGGGTTTTTCCCTGAAAGAGGACGTGGT
>NZ_CALJAH010000126.1 GCF_938028185.1 uncultured Cardiobacterium sp.
CGCGTGCGGCGCAATAGGACGTTGCCCGCGAGGCGTACCGGCTGCGGCTCGCGGTAGAGGCCGAGTTCTTGCAGGATTTCTGTTTCCGGCCGCGCTTCACCGGCGAGGTTTCCGGTGAGCAGCACGTCAAGGCAGGGATGCAGATTCTCGATGCGTTTGCTGTCTTTGAACAGCAGCGCGCTGGCATCACGCACGGCGCTTTCGGTGATGCCGCGCTGCTCCTGTTCGCGGCACCAGTTGATGGTTTGGCAGGCGTCGTGCCAACGCCCGGCGTCTTCCGGCGCGGTTTGCCGCACTTTTTTCAGTTTTTCCCAGGCGCTGATGACCTCGTGCAGGACCGGGTAGTCTGCAAGGCAGACGGCAAGGGTGTCTTGCGCGCGGCAAATTTTGGCGGCGTGCGTTTCTTGGTGCAGCAGGCCCGCCAGTTTGTCGGCGTCGGCGAGTTCGATGCGGCTGATGAAACTTTGCGGTTCGTGGCGCGGGCGCTGCAGGGTAATCGCGCCGGCTGTTTGCGCTTCTGTCATGATGGCGTCGTAGGTTTCTTTGTCTTGTAGCCGGGGCAACTGGTGGTAGTCTGCCAACGCTTTGCCGGAAAGGGCGGCGCGGCGCGTCGTCGTGCCTGCCGCATATTTGTCGGCGGCGCGTAGCAGCCGCATCAACGCCTGATGTGCCAGTTCTTCTGCCGGGGACGTCATGGCGCACTGCCCTCGCCCGCTTGTCGGCTGATTTCGGCGGCGAGCAGTTCCGGGTGAAATTCGGGCAGGTCGGCGCGGAATTGGGCGCGGGTTTCGGCGCTAACGTCGTGGCCGTCGAGAACGATGCCGTTGGTTTCGGCGTCGCGCAGGATGTCGTAGTAGCGGTCAAGGAAGGCGGTGAGGATGCCGAGCGCGTCGCCGGTGCTGGCCATCAGGATTTGCAGGCCGAGTTCTTCAAAGTAGCGCATGGTGGCGACGATGTTGCCCGGGTCCATTTTGATGAAGGCTTCGTCGATGACGAGCAGGCGCTGGCCGCTGTTGTCGCCGCGCGTCAGGCGGCAGGCCGATGCCAATGCTGCGCCGGCGATGACGTAGAGCGGCGAGCGGCGTTCGCCGCCGGAGCCGGCGTCGATGCGTTTGCTCAGCCATTCGACGCGCCGGGTTTCGCCGCTCGCGCGGTCTTCGCGCAGGATTTCGATGTCGTAGTGGTAGAACTCGCGGTAGTCGTCGAGGGCGTTTTGTGCGGCACCCATGCCGGTGGCGGTTTTTTCGTTCATCAGTTCGTCAAAGACGGGCGGGGTGGCGCCCGCATCGCCAAAGAGGTCTTCGTCGGGGCCGTAGCGGGCGATGTCCTTGATGAATTTCAGCAGGGTCGCGGTTTCCGGCCGTTCTTGTGCGCGGAACTGGTAGCGTTCGTTGTTGGTAAACAGCGGGGCGAGGCGCAGCGCTTCGTTCAGGCGGTTCAAGGTGTGGCGCATCCATTCGATTTTTTCGTGCAGGGCGACGGCGACGTCGTTGCGGAAGGTGGTTTTCGCGGCGTTGAGCGCGCGCGTCATTTGTTCTTGGTATTGGTGCAGTTGGGTGTCTTCGAGGTCGCGGATGCGGCTCTGTAGCCAGGCGTGCGTGATGTGCCAGTCGTCGCGCCCGTCTGCTGGCGGGGTTTCGCGGTAGTGGAGGCTGAATGTCGCCAGTTTTTCCAGGGCGCGCGTGGCTTTTTGCTGGCTGTTGTCGCGGGCGCTCCGGCTACGGCGGGCGTAGTCGTCGTGGCGTTCGGGCAAGGGGATGTGCGGGCGGCGCTGTTCTTCTGCCGCAGCGGTATCGGCGTCGTAGTCGCTGTGGGCGCGTGCGGCAGTGGCTTTTTCTTGTTGTGCTGCGGCGGTTTCTGCCGCTTGTTCTGTTTCCGTGCGTTTTTGTTGCCAGATGGTTTCGGCGGCACCAACGGCTTGTGCTGCTGTGGCTTGTTGTTCGTACAGGGTTTTGAGTCGTGCGGCGGCGGCTTCTGCCGCGGCAGTCAGTTGTCGGTATTCGGCGGTGTCGAGCGCTTGCAGGCGTGCGCTTTGGCGGGTTTCGTCCTCTCTGTCGGCGGCGATTTGGGCGCAATGGTCGTGGATGTCGGCGATTTTGTCCGCGCTGTCGCCTGCGAATGGCGCGAGTTGGTTGTGCAGGGCTTTGAGCTGGTCGTAGTGGTGCTGGCAGGTGGCAACGGCTTGCGTTTGTGCGCGCACTTGCGCGGTGGCGGCAGCGCGGGTGTCGGCGGTGACCGGGCCGATTTTGTAGTCGGCGGGGTGGACGGTTTTTTTGCGCACGATTTCGCCGTCGGCCAGCAGCATTCCGTCGGTGGTCATGGCGTAGCGGTGGGCAAAGCATTCGTCCTCGCTGGCGGCACGGCGGTAGTCGCCCAGTTTGGCGCGCAGGTAGTGCACGGCAGCGGCGTTGTCGCCACGGATGAGTTCGGCAACGCTGCCCGGTGGCGGGCTGTCGCGCTGGCTGGTGTATTTGCTGGCACGGACGATTTTGCTGTTGTAGGCACGGCTTTTGCGGGCTATCTGGAAGGCGCGGCGTTCGTCGGCCGCACCAACCAGCAGTGCCTGGATGTTGGCCGCGCCGAGGTAGGCTTCGATGACGGGTTGCCAGTCCGTATTGTCAATGCGCACCAGGTCGCAGACGGGGAGCGCGTCAATGCCGTCGTCCGCCAGTTCGCGTTGCAGGTTGAGGACGTTGTCGGTGAGCGGCGCCTTGCCGAGGGCGGCGCGCGCCTCGGCGTCTTTGGCGGTATTCAGTGCTTTTTCGGCGCTGCTCAGGGCGTTTCCTGCCTGTTGCATGGCGCTGAAGAGCGTGTTGTGCAGGGTTTGTGCGGCACGCAATGCTTGTTGTACGGCGGCGGTGACGTTTTCGGCTTCCCATTGTTTGTCGTTGATGAGGCGGTACAGCGCCTGTTGTGCCGCGGTACTGGCGTTGTCGGCAAGCAGGTTGCCGGGGGCGCGGATGTCGAGGGCTTTGGCGATGGCACCAAGGTCGCGCGCGAGGCGGGTGCTGTCTTGTTGCAGGCGGGCGCGGGTGGCGGCGAGGGTGTTTTGCAGCAGGGCGCGGTCGCCATGCGAGGCGTGGTTGTCGCGTGCCGCCGCGCTGCGGTTGGCGGCGTCTTCGGCGGTTTTCCGTTCGGCGATGATAGTGTTGCGGTGTGTTTCCGCGGCGTGGTAGGCGGCGGCAGCGTCCTCAGCAGCGGCAACGGCGGCGCGGTGTGCCGCCTCCGCCTGTTGGCGGGCGGCGTCTTCGGCCAGCGCGTGCAGCGTGACGGCCTGTTGCTGGTAGCGCCGTGCGCGGGCGAAATCGCCTTCAATGTCGCGCGCTGCCGCCAGTTTGGTCTGCACTTCGCGTACCAGCGCTGCCATTTCTTGAAAGGTGTTGAGTAATTCGCGGAATTTGTGGATGTTGGTCGGTCGCGCTTCCAGCACCTGCCGCCGCACGATGTCATCCACGCTTTTGTCGAATTTCATGCGCAGGCCGAAGCGGAAGGCCTGGCGCCAGGCGGTGGCGTTCGGTACGCCGCCGCTGCCGCGTAGCTGGAACAGCAGCGCTTCGACGAAGCGTTTGGCGTTTTCGTGCACGAGCTCCGCGGACTCCACGCCGGGGGCGCGCTGCGCCAGCATCTGCCGGAAGGCGTGCCACGCTTTGGGGCGGGGTTTGTCGCCGCTGTGGTCGAGGTGGTCGGCCAGGGTGAGTTCGCCGGGGAAGATGTAGCGCCCCTGCACCACGGCGCGCGCCTGCGCGGCTTCGGCATGGATGTGGATGCCGGTGGAGAGGCGCTCTTGTGTCTGGCTGTCTTCCCAAATCAGGGTGATGTAGGTGTCGGCGCTGTCGCGTAGGCGCGCTTCGGCAGCGTGGCCGTATTGGCCGAGGCAATAGGCGCGGATGCTGCGGCTGTTGTGGTTGCTTTCGTCGGCTTGCGCGTTAAAGGCGACGCCGGCGTCGCCGCTGCCTTCGTTGCCGCCGAGCATGACGGTTTGTACGGCGTCCAGCAGAGAGGATTTGCCGCTGCCGTTCGCGCCGAAGATGCCGCAGCTCATGCCGATGTTGATGTCGAGGGTGTCGTAGAGGAAGTATTGTACCAGGCGGATTTTGCTCAGTTTTTTTATGCGTCTTCTCCTGCTGTCGGGTCGTCGTCATTGTTATCGTCCGCTGTTTCATCGGCAACCGCGCCCGCCTCGGCAAAGCGGGCGAGTTGTAGCAGCGCGGTCTCGCCCAGCACTTCGGCAATGCCGGGGCGGATGATGACGGCATAGGGCTGATGCAGCTCCGCTCCGGCATAGTCGCCGCCATCGTCCACCAGGCGCGCCAGTCCCCAGCGCTGCATCCAGCGCAGCAATTCTTGCAGTTTGCCGCCGCTTTCGAGTTCGCGCCCGGTGATTTGCTGGTATTTGACGGTGAGCGTCACCAGGTCGCAGGCGACTTCGCCGTGTTCGTCGTGGTGGCCACTGCGGGTTTCTTCGTCGAAGATGTGCCGCAATACCAGCGCGAGCAGGGTTTGTGCCACGGTCGCCGGGTGGCCGTGGCGGTGGCGCGGGATGGCGCAGGCGTAGCGCAGTTGGCGGTTGAGTTGCAGTTGGTAGCCGAACGGCGCCAGCGCCTGGCGGAATTTGTGCTCATAATCGCGGATGAGTGCGTAAGCGGCTTTGCTGCGCTGGTCTGCCGCGTACAGCACTTGTTCGCTGATGAGGCGGTCTGCGGCCTGCTCGAAATCCGCTTCTGTCTTTCCGTCGGCTGCCGCGACGGCGTCTGCCCAGAAACTCATGTGTGCTCCTCCGTGCTGTGGTGCCGGTTAGTCAGGGTGAAGGGGATGTGCGAGAGGGCAGGCGAGGGCATTTCCGCGTCGCCATCGCGGCGGAGGATGAATCCGCCGGGTAGCGGGCAGGGTGCGCCCGCGTGCGCGGTGGCGGCGGTGCAGAGCATTTGCAGGGCGCGTACCGCTTCGATGCTGTCGGTGGGCAGGTCGGCGCTGGTGATGCTTTCGCGCCCGGCAAGCTGCGCGCGGAGAAAGGCGGTGAGTTTCGGCCAGGACATGGCGCGGCGGTCGCGTGCCTGTAATACCAAGCGGGCATAGGCCGCCCGCTCCGGTGAAATCGTCCGCGTGCGCAGTGCATCCGGCGGTGTGTGCCGGGTTGGCTGACGCGGGCGGGCAAGGCGCTCGCCACTGATGGCCGCGCCGCAGGCAAACGGTGCGCGGCGGGTGGCCTTTTCGCCGTGTGTCTTGACCGCCGCCACTGCCGCACCAATCAATTGCCCCAGCGGCAGGGTGGCGCGTAGGCGGTAATCCAGATAGGCGAGTGCTTGCCGGTTGGCGCGGCGGATTTCATCGTCGAGGCGGTTGAGGTATTCGTCAATGCGCTGCAATTCTTCGATTTTCTGTATATCGCGCGCAAACAGCGCTTCGGCCCGCGCCGCATCGCCCGCTGCCTGTTTTTCCCGGTACCAGTGCAGCAGGCGTCCGCACAGTTCGCCCTGGCGGATGTGGCCGAGCAGGCGCAGGATTTCCTGCCGCCGTGCCAGCGGGTGTTCGCGCGTGCGCAGCTCCTTGTAATCGGCGATAAAAATGCGCTCGACGTAGTCATCGAAAAAGCGGCGGACAAATTCGCCCGTGACCGTAATATCACCGATTTCCCGCATCAAGTCGCGCACATGGGTGCTGGCGATGCGGATATGCTCCAGCAGCGCGCGCGATTGCCGTGCCGCTTCCTGCAGGGAGGCACCGTCGGCATCCCCGTCCAGCAGCAGCCGCAGATTCGCCTCGATGCTGCGGATTTTGCCGGAGACGAACTCCGGTCCGGTGTGGGCAAATTCGACAAGGCGGTTCATGAAATGGGCGACTTCTGGCGGCATCGTCACCATCTCGCGCACGCCGACACGCTCCACCTGCAGCCAGCCGCTGTCGCGCAGACGGCTGAATACCATGTAGGCGCGGTTGACAAGTGGCGTTTGCGGCGTCGCTTCGACCTCCTCCAGCACCCATTGCTGATGCTGAATTTCTGCGGCGATGTCATTGGTAATCTCGCGCAGCAAGAAGCCGTTGCCCGGCGGTAACGGCGCATCCGGGCCGAAGCGTTTGTCGTAGAGGGCGCAGAGCAGATGCCAGTATTGCCGACGGTTGGCGGACGCCAGCGGGGAAAATATCTGCTCCGGCAGGCGCTGAAAGAGGGAAGGGGCGTGTGGCGGCAGGCGGGTGGTCTCGGCAAACGGCATGGGGCGTTCCTTCAGGATGGCGGCAGAACAGGACTGAAAACATAGCACAAATGGTGACAGGCGGGGGCGGCAACCAGTCGGCTTTTGCCTGCCGGGGCGCGTTTACATACAGGATAGCGGGGAAGGTGTATGTAAACAGCGAACGGCTTCAGGCATTCAGGTATTTTTCGGGCGAGGCATCCGGCGGTTGTAGGGTGGGGCTTGCCCCACCGTTAAAGCCGCGTGTTCCGTCATGGTG
>NZ_CALJAH010000127.1 GCF_938028185.1 uncultured Cardiobacterium sp.
GCTATAATCCGCCGCTCCCCACCAGTCCTACCCGCCCATGAACGCCATCGAAATCGAACAAGCCGTCAGCGAACTCTTCAGCCAACCCTGGGATGCCGACGAATTTCCCTACCAGTTCCTCGAAGCCTTTGGCAACAAGGCCACCACGCTGAAACGATTGCGTGCGGGTGAAACCAACCAAAGCGACTGCGGCGGCGTCCTCCAGCGCAACCACATTCACATCCTCGTCTGCCCGTCGGGCAAAACCACTGCCACCCTTGCCACCCTGGAACAAAGCCCCGCCAACGCCAAAAACAGGGTCAATTACCTGCTTGCCACCGACGGCATACACATCAACGCCACCGACCTGCAAAGCGGCGAATCTCTGTTTTGCGATTACGCCGACTTCCCCAACCACTTCGGCTTCTTCCTTGGCCTCGCCGGCATCCGCACCGTCAAGGCCATCCGCGACAGCGCCTTTGACATCCGCGCCACCGCAAAACTCAACCGCCTCTACACCGCACTCCTTAAGGACAACCCCGACTGGGCAAGCGCCGACCGCCGCCACGATATGAACCACTTCATGGCGCGCCTCATCTTCTGTTTTTTCGCCGAAGGCACCAACATATTCTTCGGCAACCACGCCTTTACCAACACTCTCGAACAAATGAGTGCAGTTGATGGCAGCGATACCGACTTCGTCATCGGCGAAATCTTCCGCACGATGAACATAAAAGACCGCGATAGTGCCAGCCCTCACGCTTGGACAAAAAAATTCCCCTACGTCAACGGCGGCCTCTTCAGTGACGCGCCCGTCGTTCCCCGCTTCACCCGCACCACCCGCGCCTACCTGCTGCAAATCGGCCTGCTCGACTGGACGAAAATCAACCCGGACATCTTCGGCTCGATGATCCAGGCGGTCGCCGACGAAGAAGAACGCGGCGAACTCGGCATGCACTACACCAGCGTGCCCAACATCCTCAAAGTGCTCAACCCGCTCTTCCTTGACGCACTGCGCACCAAGCTGGAAGAAGCCGGCGACAACAAAATCAAACTGCTCAACCTGCGCAAGCGCATCGCCCGCATCCGCGTCTTTGACCCCGCCTGCGGCAGCGGCAACTTCCTCGTCATCGCCTACAAAGAACTGCGCCATATCGAAAACCAAATCAACCAGCGCCGTGGCGAAGCGCAGCGCAAAAGCGACATCCCGCTCACCAACTTTCGCGGCATCGAACTGCGCGATTTCTCCGCCGAAATCGCCCGCCTTGCGCTGGTCATCGCCGAATACCAGGCAAACGTGCAATACCTCGGGCAAATCGAAGCCCTCGCCGAATTCCTGTTAAGTGACGTGCTCGCGAGCCGGGGCGCGTCACGACATGCGAGACGCCGTCCC
>NZ_CALJAH010000128.1 GCF_938028185.1 uncultured Cardiobacterium sp.
GTACTGTCTTCGGCGACGCGCCTTGTCTGAAACTTTCGGTGGATGGCTATACATCGAAAAGCGCTTCTCCATGATTTTGAACAGGCTCTCAAAACCTGTTTAGAGTCTGCGGGTGAAATTCCCCTCCCCAGCCAAAACGACGCAAACCGCCTGAACCCGCCATTGCCTGACGGTGGGGCAAGCCCCACCCTACAGCCCCTGAGCAACCCGCCTTCAACATCCAACCGCCCCAAAACCATGACCATCCGCCCCGCCACGCCTGCCGACCTGCCGGCCCTGCAAACCCTTGCCGCCGCCTGCAACGTCTGCCCGCCCGGCACGGACGACCGCGTCTGGCTCGCCGCCGACGTATCCGGCACGCCGCTTGCCTTCATCGCCTGCGCACCCGTGCTGGACGAAATGACCCTGCTCGCGCTCGCCGTCCGCCCCGCCGCCCGCCGTCACGGCCTCGCCACCGCGCTGCACCAGACGGCGCTTGACGCACTGCGCCCGGCGCTCGCCTTCCTCGAAGTCCGCGTCGGCAATCGCGCCGCACAGGCGCTTTACCACCGCCTCGGCTACCGCGACAGCGGCCGCCGCCGCGATTACTACCCCAACCCGGACGGCAGCCGCGAAGACGCCCTCGTCATGCGCTGGCAAGCCGTTCCCACGGAATAACCCCCATGCTGCACAACCTCGACACCACCGCCCTCGTCCTCCTCGTCTTCACCGCCCTCGGCGTCATCAGCCACAACGCGCCCGTCACCATCGCCGGAGCGGTACTGCTACTGATGCAGCAAACCTTCCTCGTGCGCTACCTGCCGTGGGTGGAAAAAAACGGGCTGACCGTCGGCATCATCCTGCTTACCATCGGCGTTCTCGCCCCGCTCGCCAGCGGCAAAATCACCCTCGGCGCAGGCGACTTCCTTGACTGGAAAAACCTGATTGCCATCGCCGTCGGCATCCTCGTTGCCTGGCTCGCCGGACGTGGCGTGCCGCTGATGATGAACCAACCGCGCGTCGTCCCCGGCCTCATCGTCGGCACGGTGCTGGGCGTCGCCTTCCTCAAGGGCATTCCGGTCGGCCCGCTGATTGCTGCGGGAATCCTCTCGCTCTTTCTCGGACAGGGCGAGTGAGGCACAAGAAAAACGCCGCTTGCTGCGGCGTTTTTAGCATTTATGCCTGCCGCAGCAGGTAGTCAAAGGCGGAAAGCGCCGCTTTTGCCCCCTCGCCCATCGCCACGATGATTTGTTTGTAGGGGACGGTGGTCACGTCGCCAGCAGCGAAGACGCCCGGCGTGCTGGTTTCGCATTTGGCATTGATGACAATCTCGCCGAAGCGGGTGCGCTCAACGGCGTCGCCCATGAAGTCGCTGTTCGGCGCAAGGCCAATCTGCACGAAGATGCCTTGCAGCGGCAGCTCCTGCGCCGTGTCGGTGGCACGGTCGGTGTAGCGCAGGCGGCTCACTTTGCCGCCCTCGCTGTCAATCGCCTGTGCGGCGGCGTTGGTGATGACGCGGATGTTGCCGCGTTTGCCCAGTTGTTCGACCAGCACTTTGTCCGCTTTCAGCTCCGGCATGAATTCCAGCACGGTGACGCTTTTGACGATACCGGCGAGGTCAAGCGCTGCTTCGACGCCGCTGTTGCCGCCGCCGATGACGGCGATGTCTTTGTCTTTGAAAAACGGGCCGTCGCAGTGCGGGCAGAAGGCGACGCCGTTGCCGATGTTTTCTTTTTCGCCGGGGATGCCGAGTTCGCGCCATTTGGCGCCGCTGGCGACGATGAGGGTGCGTGTTTCGATAACTTCGCCGGTGTTCAGCACCACTTTGTGCGTCGCCCCGCCTTTTTCCACCGTTTTGACGCTCAGGTTTTCGCGCAGGGTGACGGGCCAGGCGGCGAGGTGCGCGCGCAGGTTGCCCGCGAGCTGCGGCCCGGTGGTTTGCGGCACGGAGATGAGGTTTTCGATGTCCATGGTGTCATTCACCTGGCCGCCGATGCGGTCGGCGACGACGGTGACTTTCAGCCCTTTGCGCGCCGCATAAATGGCGGCGGCGCTTCCGGCGGGGCCGCCACCGATGACGACCACATCTTGCAGCGGCAAGGCTTCGGCGGGCGCGGCGGCGCTGGCGAGGTCGGGGTAGCGCTCCAAGAGTTTTTCGACGAGGCGGGCGGTGCCGATTTTGCCGTTGGCGAAGGGTTCGCCGTTCAGGTAAACCGCAGGCACGCCCTGGATGTTTTTCGCTTCAATCTGTTCCTGGAAGAGACCGCCATCTATCATTTCGCTGCTGATGGCGGGGTTTAGCAGTGCAAACTGGTTCAGCGTCTGCACCACGTCCGGGCAGTTGTGGCAGGAGAGCGAGACGTAGGTGGTGAAGGCGAGCGGCTGGCGCGCGGCGCGGATGAGGGTCTGGATGCTGTCGTCCAGTTTGAGCGCGCTGCCGCCCGCCTGCAGGATGGCGAGGATGAGCGAGCTGAATTCGTGGCCGCCGGGGATGCCGCTGAAGATGATGCCGGTGTCTGCGCCATCGGCAAGGATTTTGAAGCTGACGGGCGAGGTGAATGCCGGGTCGGCGGCTTCCGTGAGCGAGAGGCGCGGCGCGGTGGCGACGATTTGCGCGAGGAAGGTTTTCAGTTCGTCGCGTTTGGCGTGTTCGCCCGTGGCAAGGACAAGGGTGATGTCGCGGGTCAGCGCGGCGAAGTATTGGCGGACGGCGTCCAGCATGGCGGGTTCGAGTTGCATGGGGTTCCTTGTGGGTAAATTTGGGATGGATGGTGCGGTCGCGGCTGCTTTTGCCACAACGGACAGGCTCCCTCCCCCTGTAGGGGAGGGCTGGGGTGGGGTTAGCCGGTCATACCACCGATGTTTTTTATAACAATCCTCACAAAGCCCCGTACGGCGTTGCGTCACCTCGCCGTACAAATGCGTACTGTCTTTGGTGGCGCGCCTTGTACAGAACTTTGTGAGTATCGCTATACATACAGGGTAGCGGGGTTGGTGTATGTATAACGGTGCGCCTTGAATAAACACCGGATATGCCGCGAGTAACCCCACCCCGGTTCCCATGAAAAAGGCGAGCACCTTTTTCATGGTCTCCTCCCCTCCCCCCACAGGGGGAGGGGGCCAAGTTACGAAAACAGCGCCCGGAGGCGCTGCTGCTTTATGCGGTGCGGCGTAATCTGGCCGGATGGATGCGGGCGGTTACGGCTTCGCCTGACCGCCCCTACGGGTTTAGATTTTGCCGACGAGGTCGAGGCTCGGTTTGAGCGTTTCCTGTCCGGCTTCCCACGCGGCGGGGCAGACTTCGCCATCGTGCTGGGCGACGTATTGCGCTGCCTTGACTTTGCGCAGCATATCTTTGGCGCTGCGGCCGATGCCGTTGTCGTGGATTTCCGCGACCTTGATTTTGCCTTCCGGGTTGACGAGGAAGGTGCCACGGTAGGCGACGCCCTCGCTTTCAATCATCACGTCGAAGCCACGCGCCAGCACGCCGGTAGGGTCGCCCAGCATCGGGTACTGGATTTGGCTGATGGCCGGGCTGTGGTCGTGCCACGCCTTGTGGGTGAAGTGGGTGTCGCAGGAGACGGCATAGACTTCGACGCCGAGGCCTTGCAGCTCGGCATAGTGTTTGGCCATGTCTTCCAGCTCGGTCGGGCAGACGAAGGTAAAATCCGCCGGGTAGAACAGGAAAATGGACCATTTGCCCTTGACGTCTTCATGGGTGACGGTCTTGAATTCGCCGTTGTGGAAGGCTTGCACGGAAAATTCGGGAATACTGCGGTTGATGATGGGCATGATTGCTCCTGGTTTACGAAGAAAAGGTGTCGCGGTGGCGACTGCGGCGCGTATTATAGTCAGCGCCAACACCTTGAAAAGCCTTGCAACCGGTAATGTTCAGCTTTGGTTTTTTTTATATATAATGGATTTTCATTTAATTTAGGTGAATAACAGATGATTACCCTCCGCCAAATCCAGTTTGCCCTCGCGGTCGCCCGCCACAAACACTTCAAGCGCGCCGCCGAAGAGTGCAACATCTCGCAATCCGCCCTGTCGCTCGGTATCGCCGAAATGGAAAAAAACCTCGGCGTCATCGTCTTTGAGCGCAACAACAAACAGGTCGTCATTACCCCCATCGGCGAAGAGCTGCTGCGCCGCGCCCAGCAAATCTACCTCGACGCGCAGCAACTGGTTGAGCACGCCCATGCCGGGCAGGAAACACTGCACTTCCCGATGGCGGTCGGCTTCATCCCGACCATCGCGCCGTACCTGCTGCCGCGCGCGCTGCCGGTCATCCGCCACGCCTACCCCGATTTCGAGCTGAACATCCGCGAAGACGTGAGCGAGCGCCTCGTCAGCGCGGTGCATAACGGAATGCTCGACGCCGCCGTCATCGCCCTGCCTTACGACACGCCGGGACTGAACGCCTTTGAATTTGGCCAGGAGCGCTTCTACGTCGTCGTCCACCAGAACAACCCGTTGAGCAAACAGGAAAAAATCACCGCCAAACAACTGCGGCAAGGCACGCTGCTGCTGCTCAGCGAAGGCCACTGCCTCAAAGACCACATCATGGACATCTGCAAATTCCGCGACGACATCAGCCCGGACAGCTTCCGCGAAGCGAGCCTGAACACACTGGTACAAATGGCGGTGAACGACATGGGCGTCACCCTCATCCCGGAAATGGCGCTGCCGTCGCTGCAAAACCAGCCGGACATCCGCACCGTCCCGCTGGACGTCGCCACGCCGCACCGCCGCCTCGCCGTCATCACCCGCCCCAACTACCCGCGCACCGCCGAACTGGAGACGCTGATGGCGCTGTTCAAAACCGCGCTCGACAACAGCAAGGCAGCGGCATAACCCGCAGGGCGGTCAGGACACCAACCTGACCGCCGTTTCATTTATCCACGAAATACCATGAAAGGAAAACTTGCGCTCATCATTACCGGATTACTGCTCGCCGGACTGTTTATGCTGTTTGACTACTGGATGGAACGCCCCTACGTCGCGCAACCCGGTGCATGGATACTCTATGCAGCATTATGGTTGCTGCTGGTCTATCCCTGCTATCGCTTCGCGCAACTGTTCCCGGAGCCGAACAATCCTCACATCCTCGCCCTGATTTTCACCACCCTCTTTGCCTGGGTACTGAGCTGGGCACCGCGTCTCTTGGCAGTAGCGTATTTCAGCGAGACGCAGACAATGCAGGCGACCATCATTGGCGTCAAAGACTGCGACAGCGCACGCATTCGCGGCATCCGCTTCTGCGCCTGCGACACGAAATGGACGCTGCGCCTGCCCGACGGCAGCAGGCACAAAGTCTGTACCCATCGCGCCAGCGAACACTCACGCATCCCGGTGAACACACCGGTAACCGTGACCGTACGCGACAGCGTATTTGACCGCAGTATCGAATAACCTGATGCAACAAAAGGAAACACACCATGAAAACCTTACCGAAACTGGCTGCCTTGATGGCAATAACCCTGACTGCCGCTCACGCGCAAGAATTTGACAACTACCGCGCCGAACCGGACCAATGGCTGGGATTAAAAGGCCAAAAATTTCACCTGAACAGCACCAACGATCAGGGAAACGTCTGCGACATCGAAGGCACCCTGAAAAATAACCGCTGGGAAGACGGCAGAGGCTGCATTATCGAAATAAAAAAATTGAAAAACGGCAACGTGGAAGTGAAAGTCCCCGGCAATAACGAAACCGCGCAAAGCCAATGCCGCGAATACTGCGGACTGAATACCGGATTTGAAGGACAGTACCGCCCCGAACCCGCACAATGCAGCAACAAGGGAACAGAACAAATGGAGGCAAAATTTCAGGCTGCCTACCGCGACAAACACTATGCAGACGCGGTAAAAATCAAAGAAAACTACCTGCAACAATGCAAAACCTTTACCCATTGGCTGGATGAACTGGCACAGCGCAACGATTTGGCCATCAGTTACTACCATGCGGGCAACAAAGCGCAATGCCGCATCGTATTGCAGCCCGCCGTCAAAATCACAAACGATGACGAAGGCGTTAGCGACATCCTGCGCGAAGAATTTGAAACACAAAAACGCGCCGTACAATTCAATCTCGACAAATGCAAATAACGCGGCATGACAAAGCCCGCTACCGCGAACCGCCAATATGCCCCCTCCCCCTGTGGGGGACACTACTGTCCGGAATAAATTTTGAGATAAAACCCTTTTTAAAACAGCATAATTCATATATCTCACCCCGTAGTAACGCGTCGTATCACCCCTCAAAAAGCCACTTTTGAGCACCTTTTTGGGGTATTTCTCGCATTGTACGTGGTTCTGCATGGTGTCTAGTGTCATGATTTATAAAGATTTTATCGACAGAAAATTATTCCGGACAGTAGTGTCCTGTGGGGGAGGGTTGGGGTGGGGTTATTGGATGCAAGCGCGGTGCTGGTGGGATGGTGCCTAATGCGGCAAAGTCATTTACATGCACCTGAGTGCTCAGGGTGTATGTAAACGGCAGGACGCTGTTCATGGCGGTTTTCAGGCCTGCACCACGTCGTTGCGCAGGTAGTGCAGTTCGATGCCTTGCAGCGGCGGTTGCCAGTCGGCGGTTTCCAGCAGGCTGAAGGCGTCGATGGCTTCCGGGATGTAGGCGTCTTCGGCGAGGTTTGCGTCTTGCGGGAAGCGGTCGGCGTACACGGTACCCGCGCCTGCGACCAGCGCGCCGTCGTACCAGTCGGCGGGGATGGCTTCCGGTGCGCAGACGCGGTCTGCGCCGACGCATTCGCCGTTTTCGTAGAGCCCTGCATAGACTTCGCCCATGCGTGCGTCCATCACCGCGAGGATTTTGCCCGCGCCGCTGTGGCGGCGGACGGTGGCAGCGAGCAGGGCGAGCGAGGAGACGGGCAGGATTGGCACGTCCCAGGCGGCGGCCAGTCCCATCGCCACTGCCGCGCCGACGCGCAGACCGGTGAATGCGCCCGGCCCGGCGCTGATGATGATGCCTTCTACCGCGTTTTTGTCGATGCCGCCTTTTTGTAGCAGTTTGTCCAGCAGCGGCAGGATTTCGCGCGTGTGTTTTTGTGCTTCGAGTTCGTAGGTTTGCAGGGTGTTGCCGCCTGCGAGCAGGGCGACGGAGCAGGCGGGGCCGGAGGTGTCGAGGGCGATCAGGGTGCTGTGTTTGTTGGGTAGTGTCATGGTTTGCTTGGGTTTTCGTGGTAGGCGAAGAAGCGGTCGATGACTTCTATTTTACGGGTTTTGCTCATGGGCGGCAGGCTGTTGAGGAAGGTCTGGCCGTAGTTTTTTTGGGTGAGGCGCGGGTCGGCGAGTACCAGCACGCCGTAGTCGCCCGTGTCGCGGATGAGGCGGCCTACGCCCTGTTTGAGGGTGATGATGGCTTGCGGCAGGGTGTCGTAGATGAAGGGCGACAGGCCTTTGTCGGTGAGCAGGCGGTGGCGGGCGCGGGTGACGGGGTCGTTCGGCGCGGCGAAGGGCAGTTTGTCGATGACGACGCAGACGAGGCGGTCGCCGCGCACGTCCACGCCTTCCCAAAAGCTGGAGGTGGCGAGCAGGACGGCGCGGTCGTGGCGGCGGAAGTCGGCGAGCAGCGCGTTTTTGCCCGCCCGCCCTTGTACCAGCAGGTGGTAGTCCGTGTCGCGCAGGGCGCGTTCGGCGGCGTGCAGCGCCTTGTAGCTGGTGAAGAGCAGGAAGGCGCGCCCCCGGCTGCGCGCCAGCACGGGGAGGATGGCGGTGATGAGCGCGTCGTTGTAGGCGGCATCGTTCGGGTCGGGCAGGCCGGGCGGGTGGTAGAGCAGCGCCTGGTGGCGGAAGTCAAACGGGCTTTGGAGCTGGATGCTGCGGTATTCGGAGAGGCCGAGTTCGCGGCTGTAGTGGTCGAAGCTGCCGTTGACGGCGAGGGTTGCCGAGAGGAATGACCAACTGGCGTTGCTGTTCGCAATCCAGGCGGCGAAGCGCCCGGCGGCGTTGACCGGGACGGAGCAGAGGCTGTAGTGGCGCGGGCCGACGTCAAGCCAGATGGCGCGCGGTGCGGGCGGTTTGGCTTCGGCTTCGTCGTCTGCGTCGGTTGGCTCCGGGGCGGCGGGGGTGGCGTTTTGGTCTTCGGCGAGGAAGGCGGCGATGAGTTTCTGTAAGTCCTGGCAACGGCTGTCGAGGTGGGCGAGCAGTTTGCCGCGCGCTTTTTGCGGGGCGAGTTGGGTGTGCAGCAGTTCAAACAGCGTCGCCAATGTTTGCAGCTCTGTCCAGAAGTCGCGGTTGGCAAAGAGTTGAGCTTCGTCCAGCCGGGTTTCTTGCGGCTGGCGCACGGCGAGCAGGATTTTGCTGTGTTGCAGTTTGATGTCGCGCAGGGTTTCGCGCAGCTCCAGCGCGTCCGGCGCTTCGGTCAGCGCGGCGTGTTCGCCGTCGTTGATGAAGGCGAGCAGTTGTCGCGCGGAGAGGTGGTCGCCGAGGAAGTGGATGGCGGTCAGCGGCAGATGGTGCGCTTCGTCGATGATGAATGCCTGGATGTCCGGCAGGATTTCGGCAAAGCCTTCGCTTTTCAGGGCGAAGTCGGCCAAGAGCAGGTGGTGGTTGATGACGGTGACGTCCGCTTCTTTGGCTTTTTGCCGCGCTTTTTGCACGTAGCATTCTTCGTAGAAGGCGCAGTCGCGACCGAGGCAGTTTTCGGCGGTGGAGGTGATGCGGGCGATGACCGGCGCGTCTTCGGGGACGTCGCGCAGGGCGACGAGGTCGCCGTCGGCGGTGGTGTCAAAGAAGTGTTCGATGGCGCGCCGCCACGCTTTTTCTTCGCGGGTGTGCGGTTCGCTGTCGAGGTATTGGTGGTAGTGGTGGTGGCAGAGGTAGTTGCGCCGCCCTTTGAGCAGGGCAACGCGCGCCGGTGAGGCCAGCACTTTGCGCACCAGCGGCAGGTCTTTGCTGAAGATTTGTTCTTGCAGGTTGCGGGTGGCGGTCGAGACCAGGCCTTTTTTGCCGCTGGCGAGCAGCGGCAGCAGGTAGGCGAAGGTTTTGCCGGTGCCGGTGCCTGCTTCTGCCAACAAAATGCCGTCGTCCGACAGGTTGTCGGCGACGGCTTCGGCCAGTTCCTGTTGTCCGGGTCGCGGCTGGTAGCCGCTGACGGCGGCGGAGAGCGCGCCATCTGCGGCGAACAGGGTTTTGATGTCGGCCAAGTCAGTAGGAGGCGGCTTTGGTCGCGGCCTGTACCGCGCCCTGGCTGTCGCCCAGTTTGTTGCGCGAGTTGGAGATGAGCGACCAGGATTTTTTCAGCATCGCGTTGCTGCCGCCGGTCTGCACGGCGCGGCTCGCCATGCTTTCGGCTTCTTTGTAGCGGCCCTGGTGGTAGCGGATGTTGGCGATGTCGTAGAGGATTTTGCTGTTTTTCGGGTCAAGCCGCTGCGCGTTTTCCAGATACGCGGCGGCACCGTCCAAATCGCCCTTGCCAAGCGAGCCGGAGGCTTTTTTGAGGAGCGCGGAGACGGCGGTTTCGCCTTCGGCTTTCGGCGCGGCGGCAGCAGCGGGTTCGGGGGTGTTGCTGGCAACGCGGGTTTCAACCGGCGGCGGCACGGCGGCGGGCTCACTACCCGCGTTCGGGCGCAAGGCCTGGCGTTTGTTGTTGTTCGCGGCGGCGGCAGGGTCGGCCACGGCGACTTTCGGTGCTTCTTTGACGGCATCGCGGATGGCGGCGGCGCCAGGCTGGTTCGGGTTCGGCGCGGGCGTAACCTTCGGCTGGTCGGCAGGTGCGCCCCAGCCGGGTGCGGCGGCGGGTGCTTTGGCAATGGTCGGCGCGGCAGGCTGGTAGGGGCTGGCGGCCTGCACTTGCGTTTGTTGGGCGGGCGGCGGCACGTTGGCGGCGACGGGCGCGTTTACCGGCGCCTGTCCCGTTTGCGGACGCATCGGCTGGCCGTTGTTGAAGCCGTAGCCATTGCCCGCATTGACCGGCGGCGGCACGGGCTGGCCATTGCCGGCGTATCCGCCGTTGAAGTTGAAGCCGCCCTGTTGCGGCGGCGGTTGCATATTGCCCTGGCCACCGAAATCAACCGGCTGGCCGTAAGGCACGTTGCGGTCAACCACGCGCGCGTTTTCGCTGCCATAGATCATGCCGCCGCAGCCGCTGAGCAGGAGCGATGCGAAGACGGCGCCCAACCATGTGTGTTTCATGTCCGTAACCTCTGGGAGTGTTGGTAAATGTGAAAAAGGGTGTGGAGAAGATGCGCATTTTACAGGGATTTCCCGGGGCGTGGCAGGGGTGGACGGCGGTGTAATGTTTGCCGGGGCGGGGTGGTTTGTGTCGTTTTGTATGCTGTCGCTGACGTGGATGGTTTGCTGCCTCCTCCCACAGGGGGAGGAGCTGATCGGCGGGTTCCGCAGCACGATTCTCGCTGTTGTATGGCGATTCTCGCAAGGTTCTGTAGCAAGGCACGCCGCCGTACAGGGCTTTGTGAGGACGGCTGTAAATTCGCCGTCCATTCACTCCGGCGGGGTTTGTACCCGGCTGCCGTCGTGGATGTTTTCATCCGGCTGGAGGATGACGCGGTCGCCGTTGGCGAGGCCAGCCGTGATTTCGACGTCGGTGGCGGTGCGCAGTCCGGTTTGTACCGCTGTGTGGCGGGCGCGTTCGTCTGTGATGCGGTACACCGCCCAGCCGTCGTCGTCGCGGTAGAGCGCGTTGAGCGGGATGGTGAGCGCGCCGCTTTTTTCGGCGAGGATGAAGTCGATGTCAACGCGGTAGGCGTCACCGAGGTTTTGCCATTGGGCGCGCGGGCTGGTGAGGTCGAGGAGGACGCGGGTGCGTTGTTCTTCGACGCCAAGTGCCGAGGTTTTGGTGAAGCCGCCCGGTTCGATGCGGCGCACGCGGGCGCTGAGGTCGTCGCCGCCCCAGTGGCGGATGTGGGCGCGGGTGCCGGGGGTGAGGCGCACGGCGTCGGCGGAGAGGATGTCGGCTTCGATTTCGAGTTGTGCCGGGTCGCCCATTTCCAGCAGCAGTTCGCCCGCGTTGATGGGGGTGTGGCTTTCGTGTTGGCGTTTGGTGATAACGCCGGCGACGGGTGCGGTGACGGCGATGGCGGCGGCGCCTGCTTCGCCGTGGCTCGCCAGCAGGGCGCGCGCGGACTGGACGCGGGCGGCGGCGACTTTTTCTTCGGCCTGGGCAGCTGCGAGGTTGGCGCTCGCGCTGTCGCGCCGGGCGCGTGCCTGG